>NZ_JANPEO010000430.1:0-5306 GCF_031422975.1 Nocardioides sp.
GCTGCGCTGCATGCCGGCAAGCACGTCCTGGTCGAGAAGCCGTTGGCGGACAGTGTCGAGGCCGGATCGGCGATGGTCGCGCTGGCCATGGAGCGCGGCCTGGTCCTGATGGCCGACCACACCTACTGCTTCACGCCGGCCGTGCTGAAGATGGCCGAGCTGGTCGCCGCCGGTGAGCTGGGCGAGGTGCTCTACGTCGACTCGGTGCGGATCAACCTCGGGCTGGTGCAGCCCGACGTCGACGTGCTGTGGGACCTCGCCCCCCACGACCTCTCGATCCTCGACTTCGTGCTGCCCGGTGGACTCGCGCCCGCAGGGGTCTCGGCCATCGGCGCCGACCCCCTCGGTGCGGGGCGCGCCTGCGTGGGCCACATCGCGATGCCGTTGGCGGGCGGGGCGCTCGCCCACGTCCACGTCAACTGGATGAGCCCGACCAAGATCCGCCAGATGGTGATCGGCGGCTCTCGCCGTACGCTCGTGTGGGACGACTTGAACCCGCAGCAGCGTCTCAGCGTCTATGACCGCGGCGTCGACCTCGGCCAGACCTCGGTGCTGGCAAACGACGGCGCCGAGCGCCGCGATGCCGGGATCTCCTACCGGCTCGGCGACACCTGGTCGCCGGCGCTGCCGGAACGCGAACCGCTGATGGGCGTCGTCACAGAGCTGGCCGCCAGCATCCGCACGAACCGCGCCCCCAGCACCGACGGCGCCGCCGGCCTGCGCGTGCTGTCCGTGCTGGCCGCGGCCTCGGAGAGCCTGGCCAACGACGGTTTGATGGTGCGGCCAGACTCGCCGACCGTGCCCGGCCAGCGTCGGCTCGAGGCCACACTGGAGACGGTCCGATGACCGTCCTCGCGGGCGCCCGGGTGCTCGTGACCGGTGGTGCCGGCACCATCGGCTCCACCCTCGTCGACCAGCTCGTCGACGCCGGTGCCGATCACGTGCTCGTCGTGGACAACCTGGTCCGCGGCCGGCTGGCCAACCTCGAGGCTGCCCTCGCGACCAACCGGGTGACGCTGGTCGAGGGCGACATCCGAGATCGCGACCTGGTGCACGACGTGACGCGGGGCTGCGACCTCGTCTTCCACCAGGCGGCCATCCGCATCACCCAGTGCGCCGAAGAACCGCGGCTGGCCCTCGAGGTGCTGGTCGACGGGACCTTCAACGTGGTCGAGGCCGCCGCCCAGGCGGGCGTCGACAAGCTCGTCGCCGCGTCGTCCGCCTCCGTCTACGGCCTCGCCGAGGAGTTCCCCACGCCGGAGAGTCACCACCACCACGACAACGACACGTTGTATGGCGCCGCGAAGACGTTCAACGAGGGCCTGATCCGCAGCTTCCGGGCGATGCACGGCCTGGACCACGTGCTGCTGCGCTACTTCAACGTCTACGGCCCGAGGATGGATGTCCACGGCCTCTACACCGAGGTCCTGGTCCGCTGGATGGAGCGGATCGCGGACGGCCTGCCGCCGCTGATCTTCGGTGACGGACTCCAGACGATGGACTTCGTCTACACCACCGACATCGCCCGCGCCAACGTCCTGGCCGCGACCAGCGGCGTCCGCGAGGGGATCTACAACGTGGCCCGCGGCGAGGAGACCAGCCTGCTCGACCTCGCCCGGACGCTGCTGCGGGCGATGGAATCGGACCTGCCCGTCGAGCACGGGCCGGACAGGGCCGTCAACGGCGTGACTAGGCGCCTCGCCGACACGACGGCGGCGCAGCGCGATCTCGGCTTCGTCGCGGAGGTCGGGCTCGAGGGCGGTCTGCGCGAACTGGTCGAGTGGTGGCGGCCGCTGCGTTCCGAGGTGGCCGGCGGCCGGGTGATGGCCCGATGAGCGAGGTCGTGATGAGCCGCATCAACGTCATGCAGCCGTGGCTCGGCGAAGAAGAGGTCGCCGCGGTCGCCGAGGTGATCCGGTCGGGCTGGGTGGCCCAGGGGCCGCGGGTCGCCGAGTTCGAGTCGAGCTTTGCGGCGGTCCAGCAGGCGGCGTACGCCGTCGCGGTGAGCAACTGCACCACGGCCCTGCACCTTGCGCTGGTCGTGGCCGGCATCGGACCCGGTGATGACGTCGTCGTCCCTTCCTTCTCCTTCGTCGCGACCGCCAACGCACCCACGTATGTCGGCGCCCAGCCGGTCTTCGCCGACGTCGATGCCGCCACGGGCAACCTGACTCCCGACACGATCGCCGCGGCGATCACCACGCGCACGCGCGCAGTGATCGCCGCGGACCAAGGCGGGGTTCCGCTCGACCTGGCCGCCCTGCGCTCTCTGTGCGACCCGCTCGGCATCGTGGTGATCGAGGACGCCGCGTGCGGCGCGGGTTCGACGGCCTACGGCAGCCCGGTCGGAGCCGGCGCGGAGATCGCGGCCTGGTCGTTCCACCCGCGCAAGCTGTTGACCACCGGTGAGGGCGGGATGCTGACGACCTCGCGCCCCGAGTGGGCCGAGCGCGCCCGTCGCCTCCGCGAGCATGCGATGAGCGCCTCGGCGGCCGAGCGTCATGCCAGCGTGCTCGCCCCGCCCGAGAGCTATGACGAGGTCGGGTTCAACTACCGCATGACCGACTTGCAGGCCGCGATCGGGCTGGTGCAGCTGCGCCGGCTGCCCGAGCTGGTGGCCCGTCGGCGCCAGCTCGCGAAGACCTACGCCACGGTGATCGACGACCTGCCGGGCCTGCGCATCGTCGCCGACCCCGAGTGGGGGACGACCAACTTCCAGTCCTGCTGGATCGAGGTGGGCCCGGACCATCCGGTCGATCGGGACGGGGTGCTGGCGCACCTGGCCGAGGCGGGCATCTCTGCGCGCCGCGGCATCATGGCCGCCCATCAGCATGCCGCCCACTCGCATCGGGCCGGGGGACCACTGCCGATCACCGAACGGCTCACCGCCTCGACCCTGATCCTGCCGGTGTTCCACCAGCTGTCGGGGGCCGAGCAGGGCCGCGTGATCGACGCACTGGTCACGTCGGGGGTCCGCTCATGACCGCGCTCGTGCTGGTGGGAGCGGGCGGCCTGACCCGCGAGGCGATGAACATCGTCCGTGCGTCGGATGAATCGATCAGCATGCGTGTGCTCGACGACAACCCCGCGACCTGGGGGAGCAGCCTCGACGGGGTGGAGGTGGCCGGCGGGCTCGACCTGCTCGGCGAATACGCCGACCACCAGGTCGTGGTGTGCATGGGCCGCGGCACCCTCCGGCGAACTGTCGTCCAGCGGATTCGGCACGCCGGCGTCGCGCGCGAGCGGTTCGCCAGCCTGGTACATCCGCGGGTCCTGGTACCCGCGAACTGCTCGGTCGGGGTCGGGAGCGTGGTGATGGAGGGTGTGGTGCTGACCGCGGACGTGACAGTGGGGGACCACGTCGTGCTGATGCCCCACGACACCCTGACCCACGGCAACGTGGTCCACGACTACGCGACGATCTGCGCCGGGGTGGCCCTTGGTGGCGACGTCGAGGTCGGGCCCGAGGCCTACGTCGGGATGAACGCCTGCGTGCGCGAGCGCGTTCGGATCGGCCGCCGGTCCACCTTGGGGATGGGGGCGGTGCTGCTGCACGACCTCCCCGGGGGCGAGACATGGGTCGGCAGCCCCGCACACACGGTGAACCCCAGATTGGAAGTGGCACGATGAGAGTCCCGTTCGTGGATCTGTCCGCCCAGCACGCCGAGATCGCCGACGAGGTGAGGTCCGGGCTCAACGCTGTCTTCGCGGACACCGCCTTCGTCGGCGGCCCCGAGGTCACGGCTTTCGAGCAGGAGTACGCCGCCTTCGTCGGTGTCGAGCACTGCATCGGCGTCGCCAACGGCACCGACGCCCTCGAGCTCGCCCTCCGCTCGGTCGGGGTGAGGCCCGGGTCGGAGGTCATCGTCCCGGCGAATACGTTCATCGCCTCCGCGGAGGCGGTCTCCCGCATCGGCGCCACCCCCGTGCCGGTCGACGTGGACGAGGAGCACCTCCTCATCGACCCGGTGGCCGTGGTCGAGGCGATCACCGAGGCGACGTCCGCTGTCGTCGCCGTACACCTCTTCGGACAGCTCGCGCCGCTCGACGAGCTCGCCGAGATCTGCGGCGACGCCGGCATCCCACTGGTCGAGGACGCCGCGCAGTCCCAGGGCGCGCACTGGCGAGGCCGGGTCGTCGGCGGACTCGGGCAGGTCGCCGCCACCAGCTTCTACCCGGGCAAGAACCTCGGCGCGGCCGGCGACGCGGGAGCCGTCACGACCGCCGACCCCGAGATCGCGGCCCGGGTCCGGCTGCTCGCCAACCACGGCTCGGCGACCCGCTACGTGCACGACGTGATCGGCATGAACTCGCGCCTCGACACGGTGCAGGCCGTCTACCTCCGGGCCAAGCTCGGGCGCCTCGACAAGTGGAACGACCTCCGCAGCCGCGCCGCACAGCGCTACGGCGAACTGCTGGGCGGCATCGCCGGGATCGAGTGCCCCGGCGCGATCGATCCGGAGGGCCACGTCTGGCACCTCTACGTCATCCGCGTCGACGAGCGCGACCGCGTGCTCGACGTGCTAGGGGACGCCGGCATCGGAGCGGGCATCCACTACCCCACCCCCGTGCACCTCACGGGGGCCTACCGCGGTCTCGGCCTCGGCCCCGGCACCGCCCCGATCGCCGAGGAGGCCGCGGGGCGCATCTTGTCGCTGCCGATGTTCCCCCACATCACCGAGGACCAGCAGGCCCGCGTGGCCGACGTCCTCACCGCCGCCGTCACCGGGAGTGCCCGATGACCACTCTGCTCGTCGCCAACGACGGCGGCCACATCATGCAGCTGCACACGCTGCGGCCCCGGCTCGGCGTCGGCAACGACGTCGTGTGGGTGACGCCACGGACGCCGCAGACGGAGTCGCTGCTCGAGGGCGAGCGTGTGCACTGGGCGGCGCCGTGCCCGACCCGGGACGGCCGCGCGATCCTTCGCAACGCCGCCGGGTGCCGACACCTCTTCGACCAGTTCGACGTGACGCTGGCCGTCAGCACCGGCGCGGCGCTCGCGTTGGCCGTGCTGCCGCAGGCGCGGGCCCGGGGGATCGAGACGGTCTACATCGAGTCGGCCACCCGACTCGACGCCCCGTCGATCTCGGGCCGGATGCTGTCGATGGTGCCGGGGGTGCGGACCTTCAGCCAGTCGACGGGACTGACCAAGGGACACTGGGAGTACCTCGCCTCACCGTGGGACCTGTACGAGTCCGCGCTCGGCGTACCGCACGCCATCAAGTCGGTGGTGGTGAGCCTCGGTACGCAAGAGGCCTACGGCTTCCGGAGGCTGCTGGAGCACCTCGTGCCGATCGTGCCCG
>NZ_JANPEO010000431.1:0-6111 GCF_031422975.1 Nocardioides sp.
GCCCACTGCGAGGCCTGCTGGGAGGAGGCGCCGAGCAGACCGTCGTAGACGGAGTCGTGGTCGAGGTCGAGGTCGTGGGATTCCTTGTCACATGTGCGGACCGAAGTCGGGGATGGCATAGAAGGTAGTGTGCCGGTAGACATTGTCGCAGGCGGTGGCGAAGAGCGGGTCCTTCTCGTCGGGGATGGAGGCGACGACCAGGTCGGCGCGGACGGCCCAGATGCTGACGCCCTCGTTGCGGCGGGTGTAGACGTCGCGGGCGTGTCGCAGGGCCATCTCGTCGTCGGCGGCATGCAGCGAGCCGACGTGCACGTGGTTGAGGCCGCGCTTGCCACGGACGAAGATCTCGTAGAGGGGCCACTCGGGCTGGACGCTCACAGCGACGCCTCCTGGCGTGCGAAGGCAGTCGCGGCGTCCCGCACCCACGCACCCTCGTCGTGGGCGCGCTTGCGGTGCGCGATCCGCTGGGCGTTGCAGGGCCCGGAGCCGGCGACGACGGCAGCGAACTCCGCCCAGTCGGGCTGGCCGAAGTCGTAGTGCCCGCGCTGGTCGTTCCAGGCCAGGGCCGGGTCGGGCAGCGTCACGCCGAGGACCGCGGCCTGCGGCACCGACATGTCCACGAACTTCTGCCGGAGGTCGTCGTTGGTGTCGCGCTTGATCCCCCACGTCATCGACTGCGCCGTGTTGGGCGAGTCGGCGTCGGGCGGGCCGAACATCATCAACGCCGGCCACCAGAACCGGTCGACGGACTCCTGCACCATCGCGCGCTGCTCGTCGGTGCCGCTCATCATCGTCATCAGCAGCTCGAAGCCCTGACGCTGGTGGAAGGACTCCTCCTTGCAGATGCGGATCATCGCCCGGCCGTAGGGGCCGTAGGACGTGCGGCACAGCGGCACCTGGTTGCAGATGGCAGCGCCGTCCACGAGCCAGCCGATGGTGCCGACGTCGGCATACGTCACGGTCGGGTAGTTGAAGATCGAGGAGTACTTCTGCCGGCCCGCGATGAGCTTGTCGGTGAGCTCGCCGCGCGTGACTCCGAGCGTCTCGCAGGCCGAGTAGAGGTAGAGGCCGTGCCCGGCCTCGTCCTGCACCTTGGCGAGCAGGATCGCCTTGCGGCGCAGGCTCGGGGCGCGGGTCAGCCAGTTGCCCTCCGGCTGCATGCCGATGATCTCGGAGTGCGCGTGCTGGGCGATCTGACGCACGAGGGTGGCGCGGTACCTCTCCGGCATCCAGTCGCGCGGCTCGATGCGGTCGTGGTGCTCGATGGTGCGCTCGAAGTCGGCTTCCAGGGTGTCCGTCACCGCCGCGTCCCTCCCGCTACGTGCATTTACAGACCGATCGGTCAGGAATAGTCTGACACGGTGACCGACACCTCCGCAATGCTCGCCAGCATGCTCGCCAGTTTCTCCTGCGGCACCTGGTTCCGCGCCACCGACGAGGGCGAGCCCCTCCGTGACGCCACGACCGGCGAGGAGGTCGCCCGGATCTCCGCGACCGGCCTCGACCTCGCCGCGATGACGACCCACGCGCGCGACGTGGGCGGACCGGCGCTGCGCGCGCTGACCTTCCACGAGCGGGCCGCCGCCCTCAAGGCGATGGCGAAGATGCTCGGCGAGCACAAGGACGAGTTCTACGCGCTCTCCGCCCGCACCGGCGCGACCCGGCGCGACTCGATGGTCGACATCGACGGCGGCATCGGCACGGTCTTCTCGATCGCCTCGAAGGGCACCCGCGAGCTGCCCAACGACGTGGTCGTGCTCGACGGCCGGCCCGAGCGGCTGGGACGCGAGGGCACCTTCCTCGGACAGCACCTCTACACGTCGCGCCCCGGCGTCGCCGTCCAGATCAATGCCTTCAACTTCCCCGTCTGGGGCATGCTGGAGAAGCTCGCGCCGGCGTTCCTGGCCGGGCTGCCCACGATCGTCAAGCCCGCGAGCCAGACGGCCTACGTGACCGAGGCGGTCGTCCGCCGCATCATCGACTCCGGTCTCCTGCCGGACGGCACGCTGCAACTGCTGTGCGGTTCGCCCGCGGGGCTGCTCGACGAGCTCGGCGCCCAGGACTCCGTGTCCTTCACCGGCTCCGCGTCGACCGGCGCGCACCTGCGTCAGCACCCCTCGGTGCTGCACGGCGGGGTGCAGCTCGGCGTCGAGGCCGACTCGCTCAACTGCTCGATCCTGGGCACCGACGTGGGCGTCGAGGACCCCGAGTTCGAGCTGTTCGTCAAGGGCGTGGTCACCGAGATGACCGTCAAGGCCGGCCAGAAGTGCACGGCGATCCGGCGGGTGATCGTCCCGGACACGATGGCCGACCAGGTGGTCGCGGCGATCTCGCAACGCCTCGCCGAGGTCACCGTCGGCAACCCGACCAGTGACCGCGTCCGGATGGGTGCGCTCGCGAGCCTGGCCCAACGCGACGAGGTCCGCAAGGCAGTCCAGGCGCTCCGCGCATCGGCCGAGATCGTCTTCGGCAACCCCGACGTGGTCGAGGTGATCGACGCCGACGCCGAGACGGGCGCGTTCATGTCACCGGTGCTGCTGCGCGCCCACCCGGGTGCCAGCGAGCCGCACGACATCGAGCCCTTCGGCCCGGTCGCCACGGTCATCTCGTACGCCGACCTCGCCGACGCCGTCACGCTGGCGGCCCGCGGCCAGGGCAGTCTCGCCGGGTCGATCGTCACCCACGACCCCGAGGTGGCGCGCACCCTGACGCTCGGCCTGGCGCCGTGGCACGGCCGGCTCCTCGTGCTCGACCGGGCGAGCGCGGCCGAGTCCACCGGCCACGGCTCCCCGCTGCCGGTGCTGGTGCACGGCGGCCCGGGACGCGCCGGCGGCGGCGAGGAGCTCGGCGGCATACGCGCCGTGCTGCACCACATGCAGCGCTCCGCGATCCAGGGCTCCCCCGACATGCTCTCGGCGATCACCGGGCAGTGGATCATCGGCTCGACGCGCACCGAGACCTCGGTCCACCCGTTCCGCAAGAGCCTGGCCGACCTCGCCATCGGCGACACGATCAGCTCCGCCACGCGCATGGTGAGCCTCGACGACATCACGCACTTCGCCGAGTTCACCGGCGACACGTTCTACGCCCACACCGACGAGGAGGCGGCGCGCAACAACCCGCTGTTCGGTGGGATCGTGGCGCACGGCTACCTCGTCGTCTCGCTGGCCGCCGGTCTCTTCGTCGACCCGGACCCCGGCCCGGTCCTTGCCAACTTCGGCGTCGACCGGCTCCGCTTCCTGACCCCGGTCAGGGCCGGCGACACCATCCGGGTCATGTTGAGCGTCAAGCAGATCACCCCGCGCACGGGAGCCGACTACGGCGAGGTCCGCTGGGACGCGACGGTCGTCAACGGCCTCGACGAGCAGGTGGCGACGTACGACGTGCTCACGCTGGTCGCGAAGACCTGGCCGACCGGCTGACCCCTCAGCCGAGCAGGCTGAGCGCCAGGCCCAGCACCGCACAGACGCCGAGGACGCGCAGCGTCGACCAGCGGAGCCAGAACACCATCGTGAGCGCGACGCCGGTCAGCGCGAAGGCGACCGGGTCCCACGAGGACAGGACCGGCACCTCGAGGTCGACCGGCCCCCACCGCAGGGACCGCGCGGCATCGAAGAGGTTGTGCAGCGCGAAGAACACCGCGAGGTCGGCGATCACCCCGACGACAGCCGCGGTGATCCCGGTCAGCGCGGCGCCCAGGTGGCGGTTGGCGCGGAGGCGTTCGACGTAGGGAGCACCCAGGAAGATGAACAGGAAGCACGGCACGAAGGTCACCCAGGTCACCAGCAGCGAGGCGAGGACGGCCGCGACCCACGGGTCGAGCGAGCCCGGGTTGCGGTAGGCGCCGACGAAGGCGACGAACTGGACGACCATGATCAGCGGCCCGGGCGTCGTCTCCGCGAGGGCGAGTCCCTTGACCATCTCCCCGGGAGCCAGCCAGCCGTAGACGACGACAGCCTGGTGGGCGACGTAGGACAACACGGCATAGGCGCCGCCGAAGGTGACCACCGCGGCGCCGGAGAAGAACAGCCCCTGGTCCACGAAGACGCTGTCGCGGGAGAAGATCGCCGCCGCGACGGCCACCGGCGCGAACCACAGCACCAGGCCGACGCCCAGGATGGTCAGCGAGCGCCGCGCGGAGGGCGAGTCGTGGTGGAGCGCGTCGTCGCTGATCAGCGGAGGAGGTACGCCGCCCGCGACTGCGTGCCCCGGGGGGGCGACGCCGATGAGGTCCCTGAGCAGCCACCCGATGACGCCGGCGAGCAGGATGACGACCGGGAACGGGACCGCGAACGCGGACAGTGCGACGAATGACGCCACGGCCATCGCGACGAGCAGCGGATGGTGCAGGGCCCGGCTGCTCACGCGACGGACCGCGTGCACCACGATCGCGATCACGGCCGGCGCGAGACCGGCGAACAGGCCGCTCACCACGGTGGTCGAGCCCGCTCCGATGTAGACCGCGGACAGCGCCAGCATGGCCAGCATCCCCGGCAGCACGAACAGGAAGCCGGCGATCAGCCCGCCCAGGCTGCCGTTGAGCAACCAGCCGGTGTAGATGGCGAGCTGCTGCGCCTCCGGCCCGGGCAGCAACATGCAGTAGTTCAGGGCGTGCATGAAGCGCTGTTGTCCGATCCAGCGCTTCTCGTCCACCAGCTTGTGCTGCATGACCGCGATCTGGCCGGCCGGGCCACCGAAGGTCATCAGCGAGATCGCGAACCACGTCTTCGTCGCCTCCCGCAACGGCACCACGTCGCCGGGGCGGTTCACCGCTCGACCTCAGCGGGGTGACGGTGCTCGAGCCAGCCGACCACGCCGTCGTAGCGGGCCACCGACCCGTTGGGCACGTCGACCCACGGCACCTCCGTCATCGAGTGCCCGAGCAGGTGGGCCAGCACGGAGCGGATCGAGTCACCATGGCTGACCACCACCGTCGCCGCATCGGGGTCGAGCTCGGCGAGCAGCGCGACCAGGCGACGGCGTACCTGCGCGACGGACTCGCCGCCGGCGACGGGCAACTCCGGGTCGGACCAGTCGTGCAGCTCCGCCTCGTGCCACGAGTCCTCGTAGCTGCGGCCCTCCAGGTCGCCCAGGTGCTGCTCGCGGAGCCGGGCGTCCAGCTCGGGCACGAGTCCGAGCCGGTCGCCGATGATCCGCGCGGTCTCGACGGCACGGACCAGGTCGCTCGTGACCACCCGGACCGGCGTGCCGGACACCAGGTCCCGAGCGATCGCCTCGGCGGCCGCAGCGGCCTGCTCACGACCCAGCGCCGTCAACGCCGGATGGGTCGTCTGTCCCTGGGTCAGGCGCAGGACGTTCCACTCCGACTGTCCGTGTCTGACGAGATAGACCGGGGCGCGCACGACGCACAGTCTCCACTACCCTGATCATGCCCAAGGCATGAGGAACCCGGTGAGACTCCGGGGCGGTTCCGCCACTGTGAGATCCCACTCTGCGCATCAGCAGGGGATCGAGCCAGACACTCACCCTCGAGCGAATCCCACCGTTAGCCGGGGCGAGAACCCCGGAGGAGGAACTCCTGCCGTGCGTATCGCCCTGCTCTCCACGTCCGACACCGACCTGCTCTCCGCGCGGGGCTCGGGCGCCGACTATGTCCTCGCCAACCCGGCGCGACCCGGCCACCAGTCGATGGCCGAGGTGATCGAGGGCTGTGACCTCGTCGTCGGCCGGCTGCTCGGCTCGCCCCAGGACCTGTGCTCCGGCTTCACCCGGATCGCCGCGACCGGCACCCCGGTCGTGGTGCTCGGCGGCGAGCAGCAGCCCAGCGCCGCGCGGATGGCGCTGTCCTCCGTGCCGATCGGCATCGCCGCCGAGGCACACCGCTACCTCGCCGAGGGTGGGCCGGAGAACCTCCGCCAGCTGCACGCCTTCCTCTCCGACACGGCGCTGCTGACCGGCGAGGGCTTCGACCCGCCCGCAGTCCTCCCGACCTGGGGGTACGCCGAACGGCCGGCCACCTCGGTGGACGCCGACCTGCCACGCATCGGGGTGCTCTACTACCGCGCCCACGAGGCAAGCGGCAACACCGCCTTCGCGCACGCCCTGGCGGACGCGGTCGACGCAACCGGCCTGGCGGTCGGCGTACCCATC
>NZ_JANPEO010000432.1:0-4367 GCF_031422975.1 Nocardioides sp.
CTCGTCGCCAGCGTGATCATGGATCCGACGACGCCGCCGAGGGTCCACATGCCGTGGAAGGACGGCAGGATCGGTCGGCCGTAGCCGTGCTCGATGGCGACCGCCTGCATGTAGGTGGCCGCGTCCACGACGCCGAGCGCCACGCCGTACGCCGCCATCCCCACCACGAAGAGCGCGAACGCCGGAGCGAGGACCAGCACCGGGACCGCCGCGACCATGAGCAGCAGCCCCGAGCGCAGGACGAGGGCGCTGTCGGTGGACCGGGCCGCGCGCTCGGCGAGCACAGAGCCCACACCGGCGAGGACCACCATCATCAGCAGGATCAGCGACAGGGTGACCTCGCCGAAGTCCCAGCGGTCGCGCACGTCGGGCAGGCGGGTGGTGAGCGAGATGAACACCAGCCCCTGGGTGAAGAAGGCCGCGCCGTCCGCGAGGCGCGCGGTGCGCAGGGTCTCCATGGGCAGATCGTGGCAGCAAACCGGACCCGGGACGTGCGAAACTCGCGGGCATGTCCGCAGACGCGTCGTACGTCAGTGAGCTCTGGCTCGTCCGCCACGGGGAGACCGAGTGGAGCCGTGACGGTCGGCACACGTCCACGACCGATCTGCCCCTGACCGAGCACGGCGTCGAGGTCGCGCATGCGCTGGCACCTCGCCTCGCCGACACGAACTTCGCGCAGGTGCTCACCAGCCCCCGCCAGCGCGCCCGGATCACCGCCGACCTCGTCGGCTTCGGGGACGCGGAGGTCGACGAGGACCTGGTCGAGTGGGCGTACGGCGACTACGAGGGCGTCTCGACGGCCGAGATCCGCGACACGGTGCCCGGCTGGACCGTGTGGTCCCACCCGACCCCCGGAGGCGAGACGGCCGAGCAGGTCACCGAGCGCCTCGATCGGGTGGTCGCCCGGGTGCGCTCCTGCGAAGGTCGCACCCTCGTCTTCGGCCACGGCCACGCCCTGCGGGCCCTGACCGCACGCTGGCTGGAGCAGCCGGCGACCGAGGGCAGGTCCTTCCGGCTCGACACCTCGACCCTCTCGGTGCTCGGTTGGGAGCGCGAGACGCCGGTGCTGCTGCGCTGGAACTCTTGACGGCGTCGGCGCCCCCGACCACGGTGTACCCATGCTCCACCGCGGCTGCCCCAGGTGCGGCCTCCCACTGACGGAGGCCGGGGCGTCGTGGGCGTGTCCGGACCACGGCCCCACCCCGTCCCTGTGGCGCCCGCAGGAGTCGACGTACGACGCCTTCGTCCAGCACCTCGCGCAGGCAGCAGACTTCCCGACGTACCTTCCGTGGCCGATGGGTCCGGGGTGGCGGGTGACCGACTTCGGGGTGGTGGTCCAGACCGGGTCAGCCCCGCGCGCGACGCTGAGCTGCGTGTCGGGCACGAGCGCACTCGACGGTCCGGTGGACGTGATCGTGGTGTCGGAGGAGCCCGGCACCGGCCTGGGGGCGCGGGTGGCGCGGCTGGTCAGTCCCGACCCGCGAGACATCGGCGACGGCCCGCCCGTGGTGAAGGTCCGTATCGGCCCCGGCCAGGTGCCGCTGTGGGCGGTGTCGACGAGCGACTCCGACGAGGAGTTCGACCGGTTCGTCATGGTGGGGGAGGCCGCGGGTCGCTGGCTGTGGCTGGTGCTGCGACCCGCCTCGGCGATGCTGCTGCTGCGTGACGAGTGGATCCTGCGTGACGTGTCCGGCCTGGGTCCGCCGCTGGTCGAGATGTCCTTCGGCGGTCCGCCCCCGGTCTGGTGAGGCCTCGGCGCAGGAGGCCGCCGACAGCGTCCTCGCGCCGTGGCCCGGCTAGCCTTCGAGGGTGCGCATCGACCTCCACACCCACTCGTCGGTCAGCGACGGGACCGAGGATGCGCGCACACTGATCCGCAAGGCAGCCGAGACGGGCCTCGATGTCGTGGCACTCACCGACCACGACACGGCGGAGGGGTGGCCCGAGGCGGAAGCGATGGCGGCCGAGGCCGGCATCACCCTGGTCCGCGGCATGGAGATCAGCACCGCCGTGGGACGGGCGAGCGTCCACCTGCTGGCCTACCTCCCCGACCCGACCTACCCGCCCCTCGCGGCCGCCCTGGCCAAGATCCTGGACGGTCGCAACTCCCGGGTGCCGGCCATCTGCGCCAAGCTCCACGACCTCGGCTTCGACATCACCGTCGAGGACATCCGTCGCCGCGCGGCCGACGCCGCCGCCACCGGTCGACCGCACGTGGCCGACGTGATGATCGAGGTCGGCATCGTGGCGACGCGGGACGAGGCCTTCGAGCGGTTCCTCAACCCCGGGCGACCGGCCTACGTCGACAGGTACGCCGTCCCGCTGGCCGAGGCGATCGGCCTGGTGACCGACTCCGGTGGCGTCGGCGTGATCGCGCATCCCTGGGGTCGGGGAAAGTCCGGCGTGCTCACCGAGGAGACGCTGGCCGGGCTCCGTGACCAGGGCCTGGTCGGCATCGAGGTCGACCACCAGGACCACCCGCCCGAGGCACGCGAGGCGCTGCGCGCGATCGCGCGCAACCTCGACCTGGTCGTCACCGGGTCCAGCGACCACCACGGCACCGGCAAGATCGACCACGACCTGGGCTGCAACACCACCGCGCCCGAGCAGTTCGAGCGCCTGCTGCACCTCACCGCGGAGGCGGCCGTGGCCAGCGGGCGGCCCGCCCCCGGCCTGCTCGCCTGACCCCTACTTGCGGCCCATCGACTGGAAGCGCTGCAGCACACGACTGGGGACGGCGCGGGTCAGGGCCACCACGGTCTTGTACTGCGCACCGGGCACGGAGAAGGTCCGCCCCTTGTCGAAGTCCGCGAGTGCGGTCCTGACCAGGAACTCCACGTCGAGCCACATGAAGTTGTCGCCACGCCTGACCTGCATCCGCTCGTGGAACTCGGTCTTGGTGAAGCCCGGGCACAGCGCCATCACGCTCACGCCCTGCGGCTTGTACTCGTGGTGTGCCCACTCGCTGAAGCTGTTCACCCACGCCTTGGCCGCCGAGTAGGTCCCGCGTCGCAGGAACGCCGCCACCGACGAGACGTTGATGACGCCGCCGCGACCGCGCTCGGCCATCGGTCCGAGCGCCGCGTGACTCAGCCGCAGCACGGCAGTGACGAGCACGTCGAGCATCGCCACCTCCTGGTCGACGGTGTTGTCGAGGAAGCGGTGCTTGAGCCCGAAGCCGGCGTTGTTGACCAGAAGCTCGATCGGACGGTCGCGGTCGGCGAGCCTCGCCTCCACGGTCCTGCACTGGGCCAGGTCGGCGAGATCGGCCGCCAGGGTCTCCACCTCGATGTCGTACGCCGCCCGCAGCTCCTGCGCCACGGAGGTGAGTCGTGCCTGGTCGCGCGCCACCAGCACGAGGCCGTGGCCACGGGCGGCGAGCTGGCGAGCGAATTCGAGGCCGATGCCGGCGGTCGCGCCGGTCACGAGTGCGGAAGTCATGCGCCCAGCAAACAGGTGTCGTCGCCGTCAGGGCAACCGGGTCGGGCATGATGGGACTCGATGACCACGACACTTGCGATCGCCAACCAGAAGGGTGGCGTCGCCAAGACCACCTCGGTGGCTTCGATCGGCGCTGCCCTTGTCGAGCTGGGCCACTCGGTCCTGCTCGTGGACCTCGACCCGCAGGCCTGCCTGACCTTCTCCCTGGGCATCGACCCCGAGGACCTCGACGTCTCGGTGCACCACGTCCTGACCAAGGGCCTCGCTCCGACCGAGGTCATCATCGCCACCGAGGACGGCGTCGACCTGCTCCCCGCGACCATCGAGCTGGCCCGCGCCGAGGCCGATCTGCTCACCCGCACCGGTCGCGAACACGTCATCAACAGTGCGATCGAAGCGCTCGCCGAGGACGACGTCCACTACGACTGGGTGCTCCTGGACTGCCCGCCCTCGCTGGGCGTGCTGACCGTCGCGGCGCTGACCGCCGCCGACGGTGTCCTGATCCCGCTCCAGTGCGAGACGCTCTCGCACCGCGGCGTCGGACAGCTGCTCGACACCGTGCACGACGTGCGCCGCTTCACCAACCGCAAGCTCGAGGTCTGGGGCGTGCTGCCCACGATGTACGACGGTCGCACCAACCACGCGCGCACCGTCCTGGAGACGATCAGCGACACCTACGACCTCGAGGTCATCGAGCCGCCGATCCCCAAGACGATCAAGTTCGCCGAGGCGCCGGCCGCCGGCCGGTCCATCCTCGCGACCAGCCGCAGCAGCAAGGGCGCCCAGGCCTACCGCGAGGTCGCGAAGAACCTGGTGAAGCGCGCGGCCCGCCCGAAGGCGAAGAAGAAGCCCGCGAAGAAGGCCGCCGCCAGGAAGACGGCGGCCCGCTAGCGATCAGCCCTGGCTGGGGGCGTCCGTGACCGGGG
>NZ_JANPEO010000433.1:0-2809 GCF_031422975.1 Nocardioides sp.
CACCGCTGGCTGTTGCAGGAGATCTGGGGCACCGGGCACGGCGAGGAGACACGGGACGCCCTTCGCACCCACGTGCGGACCCTCAGGGCCAAGATCGAGGACCACGCTTCCTCGCCGGTCTACATCCGGACCGAGAGCGGCTCCGGCTACCGGTGGATCGCTCCGCTGCGTGGTGGTGACAGCAGCGAGCTCGCAGCAGTCCCGGCGCCGGCATACCCCGGCGACGTGCTCCATGAGCTCGCGAACGCCACGACGGCGCTGCGGATGGCAGTGCAGCTCATGACCCGCTCGCGACCGTCCGAGCTGTCAGGAACGTCGCTCACTGACACCTTCGAGCATCTTGACGCCCTCACTGCGAGGGTCGCGAGGCTGGTCACAGCCCTCGCCGAACGGGGGAAGCCATGAAACACGTTCTGATGGGGGAGGACGATCGAGATGTCGCGACCCTGCTGGGGATCCTGCTCGGGGGCGCAGGCTTCAGCGTCGACCTGGTCGGTACCGGCCCTGAGGTCATCGAGGCGTACGCCGCCCGGGTTCCCGACGTCGTCCTGCTGGACGTGTCGATGCCAGGGATGGACGGGCTCGAGGTGACGCGGCAGCTGCGCTCCAGGTTCGGCGAGCAGGTCCCGGTGATGCTGCTGACGGCCCGGGCCAGCGAGGAGGACCGCGCCAACGGGCTGCTCGCCGGCGCAGATGACTATGTCGTCAAGCCGTTCGACGTGGACGACGTCCTCGCCAGGCTCACGCGCCTCCTCACCCGGTCGCCCGGCTGAGGGAGTCGTCACGAGGAAACGACATCGTCATGGTGGTGCCCTGTCCCGGGCGCGACATCACCTCGATCGTTCCGTCGTGTGCGTCCACGATCTCGCGCACGATCGACAGACCCAGCCCCGTCCCCGGAATGGCCGCAGCCTGGGCTGTGCTGCTCCGGAAGAAGCGGGTGAACAGCGAGCTCTGCTCGGCGGGAGGGATCCCGATGCCGGTGTCCGACACCGCCACCGCGACCGACTGGTCGCTCTGCGTGATCGCCACCGTGATCCGGCCGCCGTCCTCGGTGAACTTGATGGCGTTGGTGATGAGGTTGATGACCGCACGCTCCAGCTGCTGCCGGTCCCCGGTCACCGCGGCCGGCGGGGGATCCTCGGGCGCAACCAGCTCGAGGTCCCGCGGGCGCAGGACTTCCTTGGTGGCCTCGATCGCTTCGGCGACCACGTCGCGCAGGTCGAGGGGCTCTCGGTCGACCTCGAGCCCGTGGCTCTCCACCTGCGACAGCGTCAGCAGGTTCTCGATGAGCTCGAGAAGGCGTCGACCGCCACGTTCGACTCCTTCCAGGAGCCGCCGCTGCTGGTCGTTCACGGGACCCATGACCTCGTTCTCGAGCAGTTGGGTGAAGCCCAGAACGCTCGTCAGGGGTGTGCGCAGCTCGTGGCTCGTGGACGACACGAACGCCGACTTGATCCGGCCGACTTCGTGCAGGGCCTGGACAGCCTCTCGCTCCTGCTCGAGCGCGTGCGCCAGCGCGTCCTCGGCGGCACGGCGCTCGGTGACGTCCTCGGCGACTCCGAGGTACCCAGAGACCCGGCCGCCCACATCGCGCATCGCAGTGACGGTCAGGCTGACGGTCACTCGCTGCGAGTTCTGCGTGACGTAGGTCCAGTCCCGTCGTTCGGGGACGCCATTGGCAGACGCTTCATGCACGAAGACCTCGAAGCCCGGCGCGATCCCGAGCTCACGCGCCCGGGCCTCGACCTCGGCGGCGTCGTGGAACAGTTCGGGGCTCGCCACTCCGACAAGGTCTTCGGATGAGTAGCCCAGGAGAAGCTCGGCACCGCGGTTGAAGAAGGTGATGACGCCGGACGCGTCCGTGCCGATGACCGGCGTACCGGTCGTGGCGTCGAGCACGGACCTGAGAAGGTTCTCCGTGCGGCGCAGGGTCGACACCTCGACGCCCGCCACGACGCTCCCTTCGCCACCACCGCCGTCCATCAACGGCCCGACGGTGCAGATGACCTGCCGGTGAGCGGAGTCCCGGTCTCGCCACAGCAGCTCTCGCCCCTGACCCGTGTGCCCGGCCCCGACGTCGGCACGCAGAGCGTCGAACTCCTCGCCCCGCACCAGCATCCCCGCAAAGGGACGGCCCACCAAGGCGTCTGCGCCAAGGCCGGTCAGCCTCTCCACGGCCCGGTTGACCCGGAGCACGATGCCCTGGTGATCCAGCACGACGATCAAGGACTCCATCGCGTCGAGCACCGCGTCGGTCAGGTCCCGTTCTCTGGCGAGGTGTTGGCGATCCTCCAGGGAAGCGCTGAGCGCACGTCGGTTCTCGGCCACGGCCACGGCCAGCGGCAGGCTGCCGATGACGCAGACGATCAGATAGCTCTGCACGAGGGCACCGGCGGTCGCGGGCGACGTCCCCGGCACGATGCTGAACGGGCCGTTGCCGGCACTGGTCAAGAGGGTCACGGCTATGCCCGTGGCCACCAACTCCCAGGCGAGGACGAGAGGGGTGAAGCGCAGTGCGGCCCAGGTGAACAGCGGCAGCACTGCGTAGGCCAGGGTCAACTCCTGTGACGGTGCGAACACGGCGGCCACGACGCCGACCGCGACGGCTACCTGCGCCAGCAGCTCGATCCGGACCCGACGGATGAACCGCGCCGAGCCGGCTGGTCGGTCGTGCAGGAAAAGGATGGCCGGGACGATGACCAGGATGGCGGCCGTGTGAGAGGCGGCAATGTTGCGCAGGGTGAACGTGAAGGGGGCGCCCAGGAAGAGGTGAACGTTGGCAGCCCCGATCGCCCCGGCGGCGGCC
>NZ_JANPEO010000434.1:0-6263 GCF_031422975.1 Nocardioides sp.
TCGTGGGACGCATCGGCCACGAACTGGCGCACCTGCTGCTCGCTGCGATGCCTGACCGCGAGGCTCGTCTCGACGTGGTCGAGCAACGTGTTCAGCGCGGAGCCGACCTGGCCGACCTCGTTGCGCTCGTCGGTGAGTCGCTCCGGGACGCGGGCCGTCAGGTCGATCGCACCCTCCGACAGCGGCAGCGCGGCCACGGCGTGGGCGGTCGCGGCCACCTCCCGGAGCGGGGCGAGCTGGCGGCGTACGACGAAGGTGGAGGCGAACGCCGCGGTGCCGATGCCGAACAGGGTGAGCAGCGCCTCCCAGCGCACCAGGGACTCGAGGATGTCGTGCGCGTCGCTGGCCGGCAGCCCGGCCACGGCAGTGACGCCGCGGTCCTCGGCGATGACGCGGTAGGCGCCCAGCCCGGGCAGGTCCACGTCGTGGGTGTCGCCGTCGGTCGGGACCGTGGCCAGGACCCGGAGGACGTCCTGCTGGAGCGGTTCTCGCGCGCTGAAGCCGTCGGTCCCGCCCTCGGTGAGGAGGATCCCGCTGTCGGCCGTGCCGCCGATGGTGGCGCTCACCGTCCCGACCCCCTGCCCGATGCTGCCCGGTCCGTCGTCCCCCCGCGCGCGCACGTCGTCCCGGTCGCCGTCGGAGCGCGGCGGGGGCGAGCCGTACGCCCGCACCAGGGACGCACGGACGTCGGAGTCCAAACGGTCGTAGAGATAGCTGCGCATCGCCAGCGTGGTCGCGAGCGCGATCAGCAAGGAGATCAGGGCCACCAGGCCGACGGCCGTGACGACCAGCCTGGTGGTGAGCGTCTGGGGACGAAGGATCGACCTCACGACGCCGGCTTCAGGACGTAACCCGCGCCGCGCATGGTGTGGATCATCGGCTCGCGGCCGACGTCGATCTTCTTGCGGAGGTAGGAGATGTAGAGCTCGACGACGTTGGCCTGGCCACCGAAGTCGTAGTGCCAGACCCGGTCCAGGATCTGCGCCTTGCTCAGCACACGGCGCGGGTTGCGCATGAGATAACGGAGCAGCTCGAACTCGGTCGCCGTCAGGCTGATCTCCACGCCGTCGCGGAACACCTCGCGGCTGTCCTCGTCGAGGGTGAGGTCGCCGACGGCCAGCATGTTGCGCTCGGTCGCGAGGCTCGCGCCGGACCTGCGCATGAGGGCGCGCAGGCGGGCCACGACCTCCTCGAGGGAGAACGGCTTGGTCACGTAGTCGTCGCCGCCCGCGGTCAGGCCGGCCACGCGGTCCTCGACGGCGTCGCGGGCGGTGAGGAAGAGGACCGGGACGTCGGGGTGCGTGGCGCGCATCCGGCGCAGCACCTCGAGGCCGTCGAAGTCGGGCAGCATCATGTCGAGCACGACCGCGTCGGGCTTCACGTCGGCTGCGGTGCTCACAGCCTGCCGGCCGGTGTGCGCCATCGAGACGTCCCAGCCCTCGTAGCGCAGTGCCATGGACAGCAGCTCCGCGATGTTGACCTCGTCGTCCACGACGAGGACACGCACCGGACTGCCATCGGCTCGGGTCAGCTCCATGACCTCATCCTGCCCATCTTCGCTGTGCGTCTGCTGTGAGGATCGTGTGCTGAGCCATGGGGAGTGCTCGGGGTGGTCACGGCCGGCACACAGGTTCTGGACAGGATCGCCGCCGATGCTCGCTCCATGAGCGAGAAGAACGATCCCAGTCCCGACGTGCCCGAGTCGCCCGAGACCTCCCAGGCCGCGCCTGCGACGTACGAACCCGACGCCCCCGCGAAGCGCACGTTCCGGGACCGCCTGGCCGGCGCCGGCACACGACTGCGGGGCACCCGCGGCCTGATCGCCACCACCCTGGCCGCCCTCATCGGCGGCGGGCTGGGGGGCGCCGCGATCCCCGCCGCCGTCGACGGCGGCGGCCGCGACCACGGTCGCTTCCCCGATGGGTTCCATCCGGGGGAGATGGGGCACGACTTCGGTGGCCGGATGGGCGACGGCGAGCGCCCCGGCGGGCCTGGCGACGCCGGCCGCTAGGCACCCCGTCGCCTGGGGAGGCAGCGGCCGAGCAATCAGCTTGTGGCGTACGCGAGAATGGTGCGCGTTGTGCAGATCTCCTACCCGCCGGCGCTGCCGGTCTCGGCGCGCCGTGACGACATCGCGGCCGCCATACGCGACCACCAGGTCGTCATCGTCGCCGGTGAGACGGGCTCCGGGAAGACCACCCAGCTGCCGAAGATCTGCCTCGAGCTCGGCCGCGGCGCGGGTGCTGCCGCCGGGGGGAAGCTGATCGGTCACACCCAGCCCAGGCGGATCGCCGCCCGCTCCGTGGCCGAACGCATCGCCGAGGAGCTCGGCACCGAGCTGGGCGACCTGGTCGGCTACCAGGTGCGGTTCACGGACCGGACGTCGCGGAGCAGCCGGGTCAAGCTGATGACCGACGGCATCCTGCTCGCGGAGCTGCAGCGCGATCGCCAACTGCGCAAGTACGACACGATCATCATCGACGAGGCGCACGAGCGCTCGCTCAACATCGACTTCCTGCTCGGCTACCTCAAGCGGTTGCTCCCGCGTCGGCCCGACCTCAAGATCATCATCACCAGTGCGACCATCGACGTCGAGCGCTTCGCCAAGCACTTCGACGCCCCCGTGGTCGAGGTGACGGGGCGGACGTTCCCGGTCGATGTCCGCTACCGCCCCCTGATGGAGCTGACCGAGGCCGACTCCGAGGGCGAGACCGTCGTGCGCGACCAGACCGAGGCGATCCTCGACGGCGTCCGCGAGCTGTCCGCCGAGGGACCGGGCGACATCCTGGTGTTCCTCCCGGGCGAGCGCGAGATCCGCGACACCGCCGACGCGCTCGACGCTCTCCGGAGTGATCGACTGGAGGTCGTGCCGCTCTACTCCCGGCTGTCCGCCGCCGAGCAGCACCGCGTCTTCTCCAGCCACCCCATGTCCGTACGCCGCGTGGTGCTCGCCACCAACGTCGCCGAGACCTCGCTGACCGTGCCGGGCATCCGCTACGTCATCGACACCGGCGTCGCCCGGATCTCGCGCTACTCGCTGCGGACCAAGGTGCAGCGGCTGCCGATCGAGCCCATCAGCCAGGCCAGCGCCAACCAGCGCTCCGGTCGGTGTGGCCGCGTCGAGGCGGGGATCGCGATCCGCCTCTACTCCGAGGAGGACTTCGAGGGCCGCTCCGAGTTCACCGACCCGGAGATCCTGCGCACCAACCTCGCCAGCGTCATCTTGCAGATGACCTCTCTCGGGCTCGGCGACATCGGCCGCTTCCCGTTCGTCGAGCCGCCCGACAGGCGCAACGTCAAGGCCGGCATCGAGCTGCTCGAGGAGCTCGGCGCGCTGACGACGACGCCGGTGGTGCAGCGAGCGCCGGCGAGCAGCTCGAAACCAAGTCGCCCCCCCGACGGGCCCAGCCTCACCAGGCTCGGCGGTCGTCTCGCTCGCCTCCCGATCGACCCGCGCCTCGGCCGGATGATCCTCGAGGCCGAGCGCCTCGGCTGCGTCCGCGAGGTCATCGTGATCGCCGCCGCGCTCAGCCTCCAGGACCCGCGCGAGCGTCCCGCGGAGAAGCAGGCCCAGTCCGACCAGCAGCACGCGCGCTTCAAGGACGAGACCTCCGACTTCCTCACCTGGCTCAACCTCTGGCGCCATATCAAGGAGCAGCAGCGCGAGCTGAGCTCGAGCGCCTTCCGCCGGATGTGCAAGCGCGAGTTCCTCAACTATCTGCGGGTGCGCGAGTGGCAGGACTTCGAGTCGCAGCTGCGCCAGGTCTGCAAGGAGATGAAGGTTCAGATCGAGGCAGCCCCCCGTGACGGTTCTGGCCTCCCCGACGCCGACGGCATCCACCAGGCGCTGCTCTCCGGACTGCTCAGCCACATCGGCGCCCTGGAGGAGCGACCGAAAGCGCGGGCTGGGGAGCGCAAGCCGTTGCGGGAGTACGTCGGTGCCCGTGGTGCGCGCTTCGCGATCTTCCCCGGCAGTGTGCTCAAGGGCCGCAACCCGGCCTTCGTGATGGCGGGCGAGCTCGTCGAGACGAGCCGGCTGTGGGGTCGCCAGAACGCCGCGATCAAGCCCGAGTGGGCCGAGCGGATCGCGGGCCATCTGGTCAAGCGCACCTATTCCGAGCCGCACTGGTCGACCAAGCGCGCGGCGGTGATGGCCTACGAGAAGGTCATGCTCTACGGCGTACCCCTCGTCTCGGATCGGCTGATCACCTACGGCAAGGTGGATCCGGCGCTCTCGCGCGAACTGTTCATCCGCCATGCGCTGGTGCAGGGGGAGTGGCGCACCCGACACGCCTTCTTCCACACCAACCGCGAGCTGCTCGAGGAAGCCGAGGAGCTCGAGCACCGCGCGCGACGGCGCGGCATCGTGGTCGACGAGGAGACGCTCTTCGACTTCTACGACGCCCGGGTCGGAGCCGAGGTCGTCAGTGGCGCCCACTTCGACCAGTGGTGGAAGCGCGAGCGGCACCAGCGGCCCGACCTGCTCACCTTCGACCCGGAGATGCTCACGCACGCCGGCGCCGACGAGGTCCGCGCCACCGACTTCCCGGCGAGCTGGCACGACTCCGACGAGGTCGGCCTCACCTTCCCGATCAGCTACCACTTCGAGCCCGGCGCCGCCGACGACGGCCTGACCATCGAGGTCCCGGTCGCCACCCTCAACCGGGTCGAGGCCGCCGACTTCTCATGGCTCGTGCCCGGCCTCCGCGAGGAGCTCGTCACCGAGCTGATCCGCAGCCTGCCCAAGAACCTGCGGGTCAACTTCGTGCCGGCTCCGAACACGGCGCGCGAGTTCCTCGCCGCCGTACCCGCCGGGGCGGAGCCGCTGCTCGACGCGCTCGAGCGCCACCTGCTCGGTGGCACCGGCATCGTCGTCCCCCGTGACGCCTGGGACTGGAGCAAGGTCCCCGCCCACCTGCAGCCGACCTTCCGGGTCGTCGACGAGGCCGGCGCCGAGGCCGCCCGCGGCAAGGACCTCGAGTCGTTGAAGGAGCCTCTGCGGCCCAGCCTCGAGCAGGCGATCGCCGATGTGGCCGCCGAGTCGGGCGTCTCCGCGACCGGTCAGACCACCTGGACCTTCGACACCTTGGCGGAGTCCAACACCTGGCTGCGCGCGGGGCACGAGGTGCGCGGCTTCCCGGCGCTCGTCGACGAGGGCACCACCGTCGGGGTGCAGGTCTGCGCGTCCGCGGCGGAGGCGGAGGCGCGGCACCGGTGGGGAGTACGCCGCCTGCTGCTGCTCGCCCTCGGAGACTCGCCGACGGTGGACCAGCTCGGGCTCGACCAGTTCAGCCTGCTCTCGCTCGTGGGCTCGCCGTACCCCACCGTCGGTGAGCTCGTCGACGACATCCGCGCCGCCGTCGTCGGCGACCTCGTCGATGCGCGTGCGGAGGTGCGGGACGAGGCGGCGTACGACGCCCTGGTGGCCATTGCGAAGCGCGAGCACCACGACGCGGTGATCGCGACGGTCCACGACGTGATCCGGGTGCTCGGCGCGTGGCGGGCCACGGACAAGGAGCTGTCCGGGCGGGCCGAGCTGATGACCCTGCCGGCGCTGACCGACATGAAGGCCCAGGTGGCGCGGCTGGTGTCCCGCGGCTTCATCGGTGAGGCGGGAGCCGCCCAGTTGCGGGAGTTCCCCCGCTACCTCGCGGCCGTGCAGCATCGCCGGGCCCGGCTCGACGAGCAGGTGGCCCGCGATCGGCAGCTGATGGACCAGATGGCCGACCTGCAGGACGCCTGGCTGCACCAGCTCGCGGCCCTGCCCGCGGGACGACCGCCGAGCGCGGGGCAGCGAGCGGTGCGCTGGCTGCTGGAGGAGTACCGCGTGTCCCTGTGGGCGCAGCAGCTCGGCACGTTGGGCTCGGTCAGTGATCAGCGGATCCGCAAGGCCCTGGCTGCCGGCTAGTTGGTGGAGTACGCCGAACCGGGAGCGCCTCACGGCGCGTGGCCGCTCGTAGCGGCTTAAATTGGGACCCGGGGCTGCCGCGGTGCGGCGTACTCCGTGGGAGAGCCTACGCCGCGATCGCGCTCACGCCAGCGAATCGCGCAGTTCGAGGTGGCCTGCTGCCTCGAGCTGCTCGGAGAGCGTGAGCATCCTCACCGTGTCGGCATGGCTCGTGCCGGCCACCGACGCGCGGCCGGTCGCCACCACCCGGGCGAACGCGGCGGCGCGCAGCAGGGTGACGGCGAAGTCGCCGACGATCCCGCGCAACACGTCGTCGATCATCGCCTTCACCTCGTCGGGCCCGGGTGGGTGGGCG
>NZ_JANPEO010000435.1:0-6080 GCF_031422975.1 Nocardioides sp.
GGGGACGCGGACGGCAGCGCACGGTGGCACGACCGATGGCGGCGAGCAGACCGAGGTGACGCGGCCCGAGGACGGTGCCCTGCTCGAGCAGCTGGTCGCCCACGGCGACGTCCTCGCCGGCCGTGCGGATGTGCTGGCCCCGGGTCGGCGCCCGGGTGATCCGGACCTGGGCGACGCCCCGGTCGGTCCACTCATAGGGCACCACGGCGTCACAGCCGGTCGGCACCGGGGCGCCGGTCATGATCTTCGCGGCCGTGCCGGGCGAGATGGCCATCAGGCCGGCCCGGCCGGCGCCGATCTCCCCGACCACCGGCAGGTGGACCGGGTTGTCGCCGGAGGCGGCCGCGACATCGGCGTACGTCACGGCGTAGCCGTCCATGCCGGAGTTGTCGAAGCCCGGCAGGGCGATCGTCGCCGAGACGTCCTCGGCCAGGGCGAGCCCGAGCGCCTCCATCAGCGGCTGCGGGAAGTCTGGCAACGGGGAGACCGAGGCAAGGATCCGCTCGACGAGGTCGGGGACCGGGAGCAGGTCAGGCATCGGCAGCCAGCACGGCGGACGCCTCGATGCGCCTGGCGCTCGGTGCCTTGATCGCCACGTCGCCCACGACGCGCACGCCGCGACCGAAGGTGACGTCGCCGTCGACGACCAGCGAGGTGGCCTCGCGCAGCGAGGGGGCGCCGTCGGGGAAGCGCTTGTCGAAGTCGCGGACCAGCTTGTAGAAGTCGCTGTCGAGATCGACGAAGGGGACGCCCTCCGACGCCTGGTCCAGCACGAAGTCACGACCGAGGTCATAGATGTCGGAGCGCAGCACCAGCAGGTCGTTGGTCGTCTTGACCGGCACGAACCGGTCGCGGCCGACCTCGATGGTGCGCGCGCCCTCGAAGATCTCGATGGCGGCCCCCATGGCGGTCTCGATCTGGACCACCTCGGGCGTCGTCGGGTCGACCGGGTCGAGGTGCTTCACGTTGCGGATCATCGGCAGGCCCAGGATGCCCTGGCGCGCATCCAGCGCCTCGGTCATCGCGTCGAGGTCGAACCACAGGTTGTTCGTCGAGGTGAACCGGTGCCGGTCGAGGTCGGCGAGCGCGTCCAGGTCGGCGTCGAGGGTCTGGGCACTCTCGCGCAGCACGATCCGGCCGTCGGCCTTGCGCTGCGCGAAGTGTCCGCCCTTGCGGTCGGAGGAGGTGCGGCGCACGGCCTCGATCGCGAACGGAGCGCCGCTCGCAGCGAACCACCCCGCCACGCGGGCGTCCGGCACGGCACCGAGGTTGTCGGAGTTGGAGACGAAGACGTGGCGGAAGCCGGCGTCGCGCAGCCGGCCGAGGAGGCCGGTGCCCCGGAGGGCGGTGTAGAGGTCGCCGTGGCCCGGCGGACACCACTCGAGATCGGGGTTCTTCGGGAAGGACGCCGGCACCAGGTTGGACAGGAGCAGCTTCGGCACCTTGTTCTGGAGGAACTCCAAAGGCAGCCCGTCGACCTGGAGGTCCTGGTAGCGCGCCAGCGCGGCCATCGTGTCGGCCGACGTGCGGAACGAGTTCATGAAGACCAGGGGCAGCGTGGCGTCGTACACCTTGCGAAGGTGCAGCACCTGCCGGGCGATGATGTCGAGGAAGCTCAGCCCGCGGCGCACGCACAGGAGCGACTTCGCGCGGTCCATGCCCATCGACGTGCCGAGGCCGCCGTTGAGCTTGATCACGACGGTCGTGCGGATCGCCTCGGCGGCCACCTCGTCGCTCACCTCGACGTCGGCCAGGGCGGGCATCTCGAGGGGACTGATCGTGGACTCCGCGATCATGCCCGTCTCGCCGTGCTCGAGCAGGCGGTAGTAGTGCGCGAACGTGTCGATCGCGACGGGATCGACACCGGCATCCTGCATTTTCGCGCGCGCCATCTCGAGGCCTTTGCTACCCATGCTCTGATCGTAGGCTGATTGTGTGTCAACACCACCCCAGCCCTGCGAGCAGTCCGCCAAGCAGACCTTGCGTGACCACGTCATCACCGCGCGGAGGCAGCGTCCGCTGGCCGAGTCGCTCACTGCTACGCGCGCGATCGCCGACCACGTGCTGGCCTGGGATGCCGTACGCCGCGCGGCCACCGTCGCCGCCTACGTCTCGGTCGGCCGCGAGCCCGGCACGGGACTGCTGCTCGACGAGATGCTGGCGATCGGGAAGCGGGTGCTGCTCCCGGTGCTGCGCCCGGACAACGATCTCGACTGGGCCGAGTACACCGGCGACCTCGTCGCCGCGTCGCGCGGGCTGCTCGAGCCGACCGGTCCTCGGCTGGGCGTGGACGCGATCACGAGCGCTGACGTCGTGCTGGTGCCCGGGCTGGCCGCCTCCGTCGACGGCGACCGACTGGGTCGCGGTGGTGGCTCCTACGACCGCGCGCTCGCGCGGATCGGCGCAGGCGTGCCCATCGGCGTACTCCTCCACCAGGACGAGGCCGGACTCGATGTGCCGACCGAACCCCACGACCGCCACGTGACGCACGTGGTGACCCCGGCCGGCGTCAGCCAGTCGACGATCAGCCCTTGAGCAGGTCGCCGAGCAGGCCGCCACCGCCGCCGCCGGAGCCGGACGCGGGTGCCACCCACTCATAGGGCTGGACGACCACGAACCCGGGGCCGTGGAAGGAGTACTGGAAGGCCTCGCCGGACCCGCCGCGCAGCATCGACTTCATGTTCATGCTCGACACGACAGCGGGTGTCAGCGCCGAGGACCACGCGACGGCGGCCTGCACGTCGACGTAGGTCGGCTGCTGGGAGCAGTCGAGGACGACCGGCTTGCCCACGGTGCACAGCGCGACCGTGCCGCTGCCGCGGACCGTGGTGTTGAAGAGGCCGCCGGCCATGATGCCGGCGCCGCGGACGCGGTTGATGTCCCACTCCATGGCGGCGTCGAAGGCCAGCAGGTTGCGGCCGTTGACGGAGATGCCGTCCCCCTCGAGCGTGACGAGGTGAACGGTGCCGGCCTCCTGCGCGAAGAAGACCTCGCCCTGTCCGGAGACCCGCATCAGCGGGATGTCCTCGCTGGTCACGACCTTCTTGATCAGCTTGGCCATCGAGCCGGACTTCTCGTGGTCGAAGCGGATCTGGCCCTGGAAGGCGACCATCCCGCCCTTGACCGCCAGCACGTCGGGACCGAGCGAGACACGCAGCATGTGGCTGTTCTGGAGGGCAAAGCGCTGCCCGTCACCGATCTCGAGATTGTCGTGGGCGAACAGTTCGCTCTTCATGCCCAGCAGCGTAGCGATCAGTCGGACGCGCCGGCAGGCGTCAGCACCAAGGTGTCGTCGGCGGCCTCGACGACGGCATCGCGGGAGAACGCCCACGGGAGATAGTCGCCGTCGACGTAGAGCTCCGTCTGGTCGCCGTAGTGCGAGGACCCCGGGTGACCCGAGACGCCGGTGAGGTTGATGTAGCGGGAGCGGTCGAGGTCGGCCAGCGAGACCACCATCCTCATCGACGGCGCAGCGGTCACGGCGTAGCCCTCGGCCGCGTCCCAGCTGGTCGCGTCGACGATGCTCGACCCGCCGCCGACATCGTTGCCGATGCGGTTGAACAGCCGCTCGATCGGCGCGATGCCGGACTCACCCAGCGTCGAGTGGCGCAGGTCCAGCTGGTGCAGGTGGCCCCAGGTCCAGTCCTCGGGGTCGAGGGCCTGGCGCTTGGTCAGCTCGTCGCGGGCATCGCGCATGGCCTGGCGCAGGATGTCGTCGCGCGACTCGGTGACGTCCTCCGTCGCGGTGTCGTCCCACCACGGTCCGGCCGGCTCGCGCAACAGGTTGGTGACCACCGCGAACCACCGGTCACCGCCGTTGGGCCAGATCCCCTGACGGAGCTCGTCGTGGAAGGTGAGGCGCAGCAGGTTGCTCCACACCACGTTGTAGTACGCCGCCGCCGCGCTGTCCGCAGGCTGCGTGAAGTCCCAGTCGGCCAGCAGCTCCTGGCCGTCGCGGAAGTAGGTCGAGCCGAGGTCCTCGATGTCGAGGAGGTAGGGCACCAGGGTCGCCGCCATCGGGTTGGCGTCGTCGAGCTGGAGCCTGGTCATCTCATCGATCGAGAGCTCGCCCTCCGCCTCCAGCAGTTCGCGGATCCGGGTCGAGCGATAGCCGAAGTCCCAGTCGTCGGTGAGGAAATAGGGATAGTCCTCGTTGGTCACGGCCTGGTTGGCGGTGACGATGAAGCCCTCCTCCGGGTCGAGCACGTTGGGCAGTCCGTCGAACGGGATGTAGTCACCGGTCCAGTCGTTGGCCGACAACCAGCCCTCGGCCGGCATCTCGCCGGTGTTGCCGGACTTGCGGATCGGCACCCGCCCTGGCGCCTGATAGCCGATGTGGCCCTCCCGGTCGGCGTACACCAGGTTCTGGGCGGGTACGGCGAAGTCGCTGGCCGCCGCCCGGAACTCGTCCCAGTTGCCGGCGCGGTTGAGGCTGAGCACCGCATCCGCGGTCGTCGTCGGCTCCAACGCCGTCCACTGCAGGGCGACGGCGTAGCCGTTGCCCCGCTCCCCCGGCTGGTCGGTCGGCGCGTTGGCCCCGACGGTGCTGAGCTCCTGGGACACGTCACTGAGCAGCGGGCCGTGCGCGGTCTCGCGGATGTGCAGGGTGAAGTCGTCGCCGTCGCGGACCTTGATCGTCTCGGTGCGCAGCTCGAGCGGCTTCGCCTCGCCGTCCTGGATCAAGTCCGTCCCCTGGAACTGCTCGAGGTAGAGGTCGGTGACGACCGGCCCCAGGTTGGTGAAGCCCCAGGCGATGTCGGCGTTGTGACCGATGATCACGCCGGGCACGCCCGAGAAGGTGAAGCCGGCCACGTCGAGCGTGCAGTCGGCCGTGATCTCGCGGCAGTGCAGCCCCATCTGCATCCAGATCCCGGGCTGGCTGACGCCCAGGTGCGGGTCGTTGGCGAGCAGCGGCTGCCCGGTCGCGCTGTGCTTGCCGTCGACCACCCAGGAGTTGGAGCCGATGCCGTCGCCGCGCCCGAGCAGCTCCGGGAGACGGTCCAGGCCCGCCCGGAGGTCAGCCAGGGCCTCGACGGTGTCCGTGTTGTACGCGGGCCGACGCGGGTTGCGGGTGGCGTTGCCGGTCGCGTTCTGCTCGAACACACCGTCCACGACCCCGCCGGTGCGCACGATCGGGGGGTGCGCCTCCAGGTCGTAGCTCGGGTAGAGGTCGGCGATCTCCTCCGGGGTGTGGTCCAGACTGGCCATCACCCGGGCGATCTCGTCGTCCATGTTGCCGCGCAGGTCCCAGGCCATCGCCTTGAGCCAGGCCAGCGAGTCGGCGGGCTCCCAGGGCTCCGGCTCGTAGTCGAGACCAGTCAAGCCGAGGATCGTGTACTCGACCGCGATCTCGGAGGTGCCGTAGTGCTCGAGGTAGGAGTTGACGCCGTCCGCATAGGCCGAGAGCGCAGCGCGGGTCTCGGTGTCGAGCAGGGCCCATTCCTGCTCCGCGACCCGGCGCCACCCCATGGTGCGGATGTACTTGTCGGTCTCGAGCCCGTCCTCGCCGAACAGCTCCGAGAGCCGTCCGGCCGTCACGTGGCGGCGGACGTCCATCTCGAAGAACCGGTCCTGCGCCGCCACGAATCCCTGGGCGCGCATCAGGTCGTCGTCGGTGTCGGCGTAGATCTGGGCGATGCCGTGGTCGTCGCGGATGACCTCGACCTCCGCTGCCAGTCCCGCCAGCTCGAGCTCGCCGTCGGTGACGGGCACCGGGCGGCGTACGAAAACCGCAACAGTCACGAGGAGCACGACCACCAGCAGCGCGAGGGCCGCCGCGACGTAGGCGGACCAGCGCAGCCGCCTGGGCGCTCTGCGGAACAGGGTGCGCAACGAGAACTCGTCGGCGGGGCGGGGCTGCGGCTGCTCTGTCATCTCACCCAGCATTGTGCCGTACCCTTGGCAGTCGATCGGGTGGAGTGCCAGCGAGTCGCGGGCCCGCCGGATCGGGTTCCCGGAAGCGCTGACCCCAAGGTTACTGATGCCCACCTATCAATACGCCTGCACCGAGTGCACTCACGCGTTCGAGCAGTTCCAGAGCTTCAGCGAGGACTCGCTGACCGTGTGCCCGGTGTGCGAGG
>NZ_JANPEO010000436.1:0-2666 GCF_031422975.1 Nocardioides sp.
CACCTCCAGACCGCGCTCGGCGACAAGGTCGGTGCCGTGCTGGGTTCGCAGGACATCGTCGACGCCGTGATGGCCGCCGGCGCCCGCGCCGGAGAGCAGCACTGGCAGATGCCGATCCCCGAGGAGATGTCGGAGCGGATCAAGGCCTCCAAGGTGGCCGACCTGCTCCAGCACGACTGGGTGCGGTGGGGCGGCGGACTGATGGCCGCCGCGTTCCTCCGGGAGTTCACCGCCGGCCTGCCGTGGGCGCACCTGGACATCGCCGGCAAGGAGATGAACTCCGGCGCCCCCTACGGTCACGTGCCCTCCGGCGGCACAGGCTTCGGGGTCACGACGATCGTGGAGTACGCCAAGTCGCTCGCCGCTGGCTGATCGCAGCGAGCTGCGCGGTCGCTCAGAATCCCCGGATATCCGGGGATGTTCACGCTTTGACACCAAAGCAATGGGGGTCAAGCGTGAGTTTCCCCGGATATCCGGGGAAACTCACGAAGGGGCGGCGCAACCCGGGCCTCCGGTCAAGCGCCGCCGGCCTTCTTGCGGCGGTTGTAGTCGCGCATCCGCTGCGGGATGCCGACGACGGCTGCGTCGTACGACGGCACCTGGTGCTTGTTGGCGAAGTTGTGAGCCCACTGGACGCTGGGGACACGGCGTCTGGTCCACTCACCGTCGTGCGCCACGAGCAGCAGCGTCACATCACTGACGGCGGTGCGGGGCTCGACGAATCCCTCGACACCGCGGCGGCTGGTCACGAAGTCGGTCAGGTGCGCGACGTCGTGACCGTCGGCCGCCCGGACCGAGGTCGAGCCGGTACGAAGGCCATCGGCCGAGGGTCGGCGCACGCGCCCGGATCGACGAAATCGGTCTAGCAGTCCCATGGCCACATTGTGCCTGTCACTGCGAAGGAATCAGGTAACCGGCCGGTACGCACCCGGTGTGGACAGCCTCACAAAGAGTGCAAGGATGGGCGGGCGTCCTCATCTGACCCTCCGATGAGGCACCGAACGACTCGAAAGGCAGCGCGTGACCGACGGCGACTTCGACGTACTCATCCTCGGGGCGGGGTCCGGCGGTTACGCCTGCGCACTCCGTGCGGCGCAGCTGGGACTGTCCGTGGGCCTGGTGGAGAAGGGCAACCTCGGCGGCACCTGCCTCCACGTCGGTTGCATCCCCACCAAGGCCCTCCTGCATGCGGCGGAGGTGGCCGACTCCGCGCGCGACGCGTCGAAGTTCGGGGTCACCGCCACGCTCGAGGGCATCGACATGGCCGGCGTCAACGCCTACAAGGACGGCGTCGTCTCGCGGCTGTTCAAGGGGCTGACCGGTCTGATCAAGTCGCGCGGCATCACCGTCATCGAGGGCGAGGGACGCGTGACCGGCCCGCGCACCGTGACTGTCGGCGCCGCGACGTACACCGGGAAGAGCCTCGTCCTGGCGTCGGGCTCCTATTCCAGGTCCCTGCCCGGCCTCGAGGTCGACGGCGAGCGCGTCATCTCCTCCGAGCACGCGCTCAGGCTCGAGCGGGTGCCGGCGTCGGTGATCGTGCTGGGCGGTGGCGTCATCGGCTGCGAGTTCGCCAGCGTGTGGGCGAGCTTCGGCGCGAAGGTCACCATCATCGAGGCTCTCCCCCGCCTCGTGGCGGTCGAGGACGAGGCGTCGTCGAAGGCGCTCGAACGGGCGTTCCGCAAACGCAAGATCGACTTCCGCACCGGCACGCCGTTCCAGAGCGTGAAGACCACCGATGACGGTGTCGCGGTGACCGTCGAGGGTGGCGACGTGATCGAGGCCGAGCTGCTGCTCGTCGCGGTCGGTCGAGGCCCGTCGACCCAGGGTCTCGGCTACGAGGAGCAGGGCGTGGCGATGGAGCGCGGCTTCGTGCTGGCCGACGAACGCTGCCGCACCAACGTCGAGGGCGTGTTCGCGGTCGGCGACATCGTGCCCGGCCTGCAGCTGGCCCATCGCGGATTCCAGCAGGGCATCTTCGTGGCCGAGGAGATCGCCGGACTCGCCCCCGCACCGATCGACGAGGCCGGGATCCCGCGCGTCACCTACTCACACCCCGAGATCGCGTCGGTCGGCCTGGACGAGGCGACGGCTCGGGAGGTGTACGGCGACGACGTCATCACCATCACCTATGACCTCGGCGGCAACGGCAAGAGCCAGATCCTGCAGACCGCAGGCTTCATCAAGCTGGTCGGTCTCAAGGACGGGCCCGTGGTGGGCGTTCACATGGTGGGCGACCGGGTGGGCGAGCTGATCGGCGAGGCCCAACTGATCTACGGCTGGGAAGCGCACGCCGACGACGTCGCACCGCTGATCCACGCGCACCCCACCCAGAACGAAGCCCTCGGTGAGGCGCACCTCGCGCTCGCCGGCAAGGCCCTGCACGCCCACTCCTGATCGCCATCGACACAGAAGGAACCCCCATGGCCTCCGAAGTCACCCTCCCCGCCCTCGGCGAATCCGTCACCGAAGGAACCGTCACCCGCTGGCTCAAGCAGGTCGGCGACGCCGTGGCGGTGGACGAGCCGCTGCTCGAGGTCTCGACCGACAAGGTCGACACCGAGATCCCCGCACCTGTCAGCGGGGTCCTGCTCAGCATCACTGCCGGCGAGGATGCGGTCGTGCTGGTCGGCGGCGAGCTCGCCGTGATCGGTGCTGAGACAGGC
>NZ_JANPEO010000437.1:0-8730 GCF_031422975.1 Nocardioides sp.
GCGAGTACGGCGGGGGCGTGCATGCGACCGGGCTGACGCGAGAGGCGTTCGAGCGGTCCGGACACGGACACGGCTGCGATGATCTTGCCGCCGGGGGAGCGAACAGGCGCAGAAACGGAGGCAACGCCTTGCTCGCGTTCCCCGATCGATTGGGCCCAGCCCCGACGCCGAATGCCGGACAGAGCCGTTGCGGAGTACGCCGCGTTCTGCAGGCCCCGATGCATCCGCTCAGGGTCCTCCCAGGCCAGCAACACCTGGGCAGCCGACCCTGCCCGCATCGTCAACTGCGAACCGACCGGGATCGTGTCGCGCAAACCAGACGGGCGTTCGGCTGCGGCCACACACACTCGGTGTTCGCCTTGTCGGCGCCACAACTGAGCGGATTCGCCGGTGATGTCACGCAAGCGCGCCAGGATCGGTCCGGCCGCGGCTAACAATCGGTCCTCGCCAGCGGCCGCAGACAGCTCTGACAACCGTGGCCCAAGAACGAAGCGTCCTTGCATATCGCGCGCAACGAGACGATGGTGTTCGAGAGCGACGGCGAGTCGGTGGGCGGTCGGCCGGGCCAATCCCGTGCCCGCAACCAGGCCTGCCAAAGTGGCTGGTCCAGCCTCGAGGGCTGAGAGCACCAAGGCGGCTTTGTCGAGCACTCCGACTCCGCTAGTATTGTCCATATAGCAATACTGCCGTCTCAGATCATGGGATGCAAGCGGTAGTGTCGAAGACCTCCACCTGCGCGGGGCAAATCCGATCGATGGCCCGCGCGACGGCGTACGACCAACTCTCACGCGAGAAGGAGCAAGACAATGGGCAAGACCCTGGCCGAGAAGGTGTGGGACGAACACGTCGTCCGTAGTGCCCCCGGGGAGCCCGACCTTCTCTACATCGACCTGCACCTCATCCACGAGGTGACGTCGCCGCAGGCGTTCGACGGTCTGCGGCTGGCGGGCCGCCAGGTCCGCCGTCCCGACCTGACGCTGGCGACCGAGGACCACAACGTCCCCACCATCGACTGGGACAAGCCGATCGCCGACCCGGTCTCCAAGACCCAGGTCGACACGCTGCGCAAGAACGCCGCCGATTTCGGCGTCCGCCTCCACCCGCTCGGTGACGTCGAGCAGGGCATCGTGCACGTCGTCGGCCCGCAGCTCGGCCTCACCCAGCCGGGCATGACGATCGTCTGCGGCGACAGCCACACCAGCACCCACGGCGCGTTCGGCGCGATCGCCTTCGGCATCGGCACGTCCGAGGTCGAGCACGTGCTCGCCACCCAGACGCTGATGCAGGCCAAGCCGAAGACGATGGCCGTCACGATCAACGGATCGTTGCCCGCCGGCGTCACCGCCAAGGACATGGTGCTGACCCTGATCACCCACACCGGCACCGGTGGCGGCCAGGGCTACATCGTGGAATATCGCGGCCAGGCCATCGAGGAGCTCTCGATGGAGGGTCGGATGACCGTGTGCAACATGAGCATCGAGTGGGGCGCCAAGGCCGGGCTGATCGCGCCCGACCAGACCACGTTCGACTACATCGAGGGCAAGCCCGAAGCGCCGAGGGGCGCCGACTGGGACGCCGCCGTCGCGCACTGGCAGACGCTGGTCACCGACGCCGACGCGACGTTCGACGAGGAGATCGTTCTCGACGCCTCGACGATGACGCCGTTCGTCACCTGGGGGACCAACCCGGGCCAGGGCGTTCCTCTCGGTGGGCGGGTGCCGGCGCCGGCAGACTTCGAGGAGGAGTCCGAGCGCATCGCCGCCGAGAACGCGCTGAAGTACATGGGTCTCGAGGCCGGCACCCCGATGCGTGAGGTCCGCGTCGACACCGTCTTCGTGGGCTCGTGCACCAACGGTCGCATCGAGGACCTGCGCCTGGCCGCCGAGATCATCGAGGGCCACAAGGTCGCCGAGGGCACGCGTCTGCTCGTCGTGCCGGGCTCGGTTCGCGTGCGCCTCCAGGCCATGGAGGAAGGGCTGGACAAGATCTTCATCGAGGCCGGAGCCGAATGGCGAGGCGCGGGCTGCTCGATGTGTCTCGGCATGAACCCCGACCAGCTGGCCGTCGGCGAACGTAGCGCCTCGACGTCCAACCGCAACTTCGAAGGCCGTCAGGGCAAGGGTGGTCGCACCCACCTGGTGTCCATCCCCGTCGCTGCCGCCACGGCCGTGCGCGGCACCCTGTCGTCACCTGCTGACCTCGTCAGCCTGGAGGTCTGAGTCATGGAGAAGTTCAGCGCACACACGGGTGTCGCGATGCCGCTCAAGCGCAGCAACGTCGACACCGACCAGATCATCCCGGCGGTCTATCTCAAGCGCGTCACCCGCGACGGGTTCGAGGACGGGCTGTTCGCCGCCTGGCGCAACGACCCGGAGTTCGTGCTCAACAAGCCCGAGTACACCGGCGCCACCGTGCTCGTGGCCGGGCCGGACTTCGGCACCGGCTCATCGCGCGAGCACGCCGTGTGGGCCTTGCAGAACTACGGCTTCAAGGCCGTGATCTCCTCGCGCTTCGCCGACATCTTCCGAGGCAACTCCGGCAAGGCCGGCCTGGTCGCCGCGCAGGTCGACGAGAAGGTCGTCCAGCGCATCTGGGACCACCTCGACGAGTTCCCCGGCGCGAGCGTCACCGTCGACCTGGAGAGCCGCACTGTCAGGGCCGGCGAGGGTGCCGACGCGATCGTGGACTCCTTCGACATCGACGACTACACGCGCTGGCGCCTGCTCGAGGGTCTCGACGATGTGGGCATCACCCTGGGTCACGACGCCGACATTGCGGCGTACGAAAGCACCCGACCGAGCTGGAAACCCGCTACCCAACGGGTCTGAGCGGTCGCTGAACCTTCCACGGCACCGAACCGCTCCGCAAGAAAAGCGGTCGGAAACACCCCGTGGTGATTGTGACCCATGCCACTAATGCCTAGCGTGCCAAGCAGAACGCCGGGCACAGGCTCGGTGCCATTGGTTCATTGGAAGGGAAGCTAGTGAACAAGACACAGCTCATCGACGCACTTGCCGCGCGATATGAGGGCAACCGCAGGCAGGCCTCGCACGCGCTCGAGTCGGTGCTCGACACCATCACGCGTGAGGTCGCCCGAGGCGAGAAGGTCGCCATCACCGGGTTCGGCTCGTTCGAGAAGACCGTGCGCAACGCCCGCTGGGTGCGCAACCCTCAGACGGGCGAGCGGATGAAGTCGAAGAAGAAGTCGGTGCCCAAGTTCACGGCCGGCCAGGAGTTGAAGAACATCATCAGCGGGGCGAAGAAGCTCGAGAGGCTGACCGCCGCGAACATGCCCAAGCCCCCGTCCGTGCGGGCCGTCGCGGCTGCGGCGTCCGCCGTTGCCGGGGCAGCCGCCAAGAAGGCCACCACGTCGAAGAATGCGGCCCCGGCCAAGAAGGCAGCCCCGGCCAAGGCAGCTGCGACCAAGAAGGCGGCACCGGCCAAGAAGGCGCCGGCCAAGAAGGCGGCACCCGCGAAGACCTCCGCGGCGAAGAAGGCACCGGCCAAGAAGGTGTCGGCCAAGAAGGCGGCACCCGCGAAGACCGCTGCCAAGGCGGCACCCGCGAAGACCACAGCGGCGAAGAAGGCACCGGCCAAGAAGGCAACGGCGAAGAAGGCCGCAGCCAAGAAGTCCTGATCGACAAGCGTTGATGGCGGGTCACCCTCGGGTGGCCCGCCATCACTGCGCTCGTCGCCGCCACACCTGAGCGGTGTGCGCCCCGACGCCGAGCACGATGGCCTCGACGAGGTCGGCCGGTTCGTCGACGTCGAGGCGCAGGGTCGGCACCGGGGAGCCGATCTCACGCGCGCCGTGGGTGGCGTGCCGAGCGGCCGAGTTCACGCCGAAGGACGGCTCGAAGTTCGCGCGCGGAGCGGCATACATCGTCGTACCCGAGCCGGCGGCGTCGCGCACGAACGCGGGACCGTCCACCTCCGCCAGGGCGGCGGCGAGGTCCTGGCTCGACAGGCAGGGCAGGTCGGCGCACAGCGCGACCGGCACGGCGTCGGGCCACCGCCGTCCGGCCTCTGCGGCGGCCTGGCGCAGGGTCGCGTTCAGGTCCTGCGAGACTCCGTCGGGGATGACCTCGCAGCCGTCGGCGCGCAGGTCCGCGGCGAAACGGAAGTCATCGGTGACGACGAGGACGATCTCGACGTCTGGCGTCTTGCGAGCAGCGGCCACCGTGTCCCGGGCGAATGCGGCGGCAAGGTCGCGGCGCTGGCCGGCCGGGAGCGCGTCGAGGCGCGACTTGCCGCGCGCCGGGGGCTTGACCGGCACGATCACGACGAAGGATCTCGGTGGGGACAGGGGAGCCATATCGGGACCGATCCTCGCATCGTTGCGAGTAGCCTGCTCACCGACGATCAGGAGGGTCTCGCGTGTCGGTTCGCAAAGTGCAGAGCAAACGTGGCTGGGCGGTCGACTTCGCCGTCGTCACCATCAAGCCGGCCGTGTTGGCGGCGACGACGCGCACCTGGATCGACGGCGAGAAGATCCCCGCGACCGGCGGTTGCATCGTCGTCGCCAACCACATCTCGCACCTCGACCCGCTGCTGACGGCCCACTTCCTCTACGACCACGGCCGGATCCCGCGCTACCTCGCGAAGTCGGGGCTGTTCCGCACGAGATTCGTGGGCACCATCCTCAGCTCTGCTGGCCAGATCCCGGTCGAGCGGCTGTCCAAGGATGCGATCGGCGCATACGACGCGGCGGTTCAGGCCGTCAACGACGGCGAGTGCGTCGTGGTCTATCCGGAGGGCACGCTGACGCGAGACCCCGACCTGTGGCCGATGACCGGGAAGTCGGGCGCCGCACGGATCGCGCTCGCGACGGGAGTGCCCGTCATCCCCCTCGGCCACTGGGGCGTCCAGGACATCCTCTATCCCTATGCCACCAGACCCCACCTGCTCCCGCGCAAGCACGTCACGATGAAGGCGGGGGACCCGGTGCCGATCGACGAACTGCGCGCGCTGCCGAAGACCCCGCAGATCATCCATGAGACCACCGAACGGATCATGACCGCACTCACCGACGTCGTCGCCGAGCTTCGCGGCGAGCAGCCGCCGGCCGAGCGCTTCGATCCACGCAAGGCTGGGGTCCCTCAGACCGGCAACCCGAACAAGAAGGACCGCTCATGACCAAGATCGCCGTCTTCAGTGCCGGCTCGTGGGGTACGGCGTTCTCCGTCGTCCTCGGCGACGCGGGCAACGACGTCACGTTGTGGGCGCGCCGCGAGGAGGTCGTCGAGGCGATCAACGGCAAACGGGAGAACACCGGCTACCTTCCCGGCATCGAGCTGCCGCCCTCGGTCACGGCGACCACCGACGCTGAGCAGGCCGCTGCGGACGCCGACATCGTCGTGCTCACCGTGCCGTCCCAGAGCCTGCGCGAGAACCTCACGTCGTGGGCGCCGATGATCCCCGAGAAGGCCACGATGGTGTCCTTGATGAAGGGTGTCGAGCTCGGTTCGCTGAAGCGGATGAGCGAGGTCATCGCCGACGTCACCGGGGCCGGCCCCGAGCGGATCGCGGTGGTCAGCGGCCCCAATCTCGCCAAGGAGATCGCCCGCCGCGAGCCGGCGGCCTCCGTGGTCGCGTGTGCCGACGAGGACGTCGCCCGGCAGCTGCAGCGGGCCTTCCACACCGCGGCGTTCCGGCCCTACACGTCCGTGGACGTGCTGGGCTGCGAGATCGGTGGCGCCTACAAGAACGTCGTCGGCCTGGCGGTCGGGATGGCGGTTGGCCTCGGCTTCGGCGACAACACGACCGCGTCGCTGATCACCCGTGGACTGGCCGAGACGGCCCGGCTGGCGATGGCGCAGGGGGCCAACCCGATGACCCTGATGGGCCTGGCCGGTCTCGGTGACCTGGTGGCGACGTGCTCGTCGCCGCTCTCGCGCAACCGGACGTTCGGGGAGAACCTCGGCAAGGGCATGACGACCGAGGAGATCTACGCCTCCACGTCCCAGGTGGCCGAGGGTGCCAAGTCCTGCAAGTCGCTGCTGGCCCTCGCCCGGCGCAGTGGCATCGACGCACCCATCGCCCTGCACGTCGACGCAGTGGTCGACGGACGGATGACCGCGCTGGAGATGATGAACAGCTTCATCGCGCGCGACACGAAGAGCGAGACGGACTAGCTCGATCTCGCCGAGTCGGCGCGAACCTCCTGCCCAGTAGGCGCCTACTCGCGGGATGGTTCGCGCCGCCTCGCGGGATGGTTTGCGCCGACTCAGCCGACGCACCCGTCGAGTGCCGCACGGAGGTCCTCCCAGAGGTCCTCGACGTCCTCGATCCCGACGGACAGCCGGACCAGGCCTTCGGGGATCGTCGGCGCCTCGGCCTTCCAGCGTCGACGGCGCTCCAGCGTCGACTCCACGCCGCCCAGCGACGTGGCGTGCACCCACAACTTCGTCTTGTGGGTGAGGAGGTCGGCGGCGATGGCGCCCTGCGCGAGCACGATCGAGACGATCCCGCCGAAGCCGGGGTAACGGACCTCGGCGATGGCCGGGTGGTCGGGCAGGCGGCGGACCAGCTCCTGCGCATTGGCCTGCGCCCGCTCGACGCGGACGTGCAGGGTGCGCATGCCGCGCAGCACCAGCCACGCCTCGAACGCGCCGGGGATGGCGCCCATCAGGTCACGGCGATTCTTGAGCACGCCGAAGAGCCCGTCGTCGCGCGTGCAGATCGCGCCGAGCAGCACGTCGCTGTGCCCGGCGAGGTACTTCGTCGCCGAGTGCACGACGAGGTCGACGCCCTGGCCCAGGGGCGTCTGCAGCAGGGGAGTGGCGAAGGTGTTGTCCACGGCGACGTACGCCCCGGCCTCGTGGGCGGCGGCGGTGATCGTCTCGATGTCGGCCACCTCCAGTGCCGGGTTGGTCGGTGACTCGAGCCAGACCAGGGCGGCGTCGTCGCAGGCCTTGACGACGGCCTCGGTGTCGGTGATGTCCACGAGCTCGGCCTTGACCCGGCCACGCGACTCGAGGTCGGCGAGCGCCATGATCGTGCCGCTGTAGGAGTGGCGGGGAGCGACGACCTTGGCACCGGTGCCGACGAGGTCGAGCACCGTCGTCACGGCGGCCATCCCCGAGGCGAAGCTCAGGCAGCGGCCCCCCTCGAGGGCGCCCAGGGCGTCCTCCAGTGCCGTCCACGTCGGGTTGGCGTAGCGGCCGTACTCCAGCTCTCCGCCGGCCACATAGGTCGACGCCATGGTGATCGGCACGTTGAGAGGGGCATCCGGCACGTGGGCCGGCCGACCGGCCGTCACGGCGATGGTGCTGGGTCGCAGTGCGGAGGCGGGGGTGAGCGGGTCGTCGGCCATGTCGATCAGCGTAGGCCGATAGGGTCGTCGCAATGAACGAGACCCAGAAGCCTCGCATCGCAGTCGTCTTCGGCGGTCGGTCCAGCGAACACGGCATCTCCTGTGTCACGGCCGGCAGCGTGCTGGCCGCGATCGATCGCGAGAAGTACGACGTCGTCCCGGTCGGCATCGCCACGGACGGTCGCTGGGTGCTCGAGGCCGACGACGCGTCCCGGCTCGCCATCAGCGGGTCGACACTGCCCGAGGTCGACGCGACGCGCTCGATGGTCGCGCTGCTGGGCGCCGCGGGAGCAACGGACCTGGTCGTGACCGAGGCCGCCCAGGTGCCGCAGACCCTCGGCTCGGTCGACGTCGTCTTCCCGCTCCTCCACGGCCCGTGGGGCGAGGACGGCACCTTGCAGGGGATGCTCGAGATGGCGGGCGTCCGCTACGTCGGCTCCGGCGTCCTCGCCTCCGCCGTCGGCATGGACAAGGCCTACATGAAGATCGTCCTGGAGGCGGCCGGCCTGCCCGTCACGCCGGGGATCACCCTCACCCGTCGCGAGTGGCAGGCCGACCGGGTCTCGGCCGTCGAGCGGATCCACGCCCTCGACTACCCGTCGTTCGCCAAGCCCGCTCGCGGTGGCTCGAGCATCGGCATCAGCAAGATCCACGAGCGGGGCGAGATCGCCGAGGCCATCGACCTCGCCCTGGAGTACGACGCCAAGGTGCTCGTCGAGGTGGCGGTGGTCGGCGGGCGCGAGGTCGAGTGCGGCGTACTCGCGACGCCGGACGGCGACCCGGAGACCTCCCGCCCGGCCGAGGTGCGCATCGGCGCCGACCATGAGTTCTACGACTTCGAGGCGAAGTACCTCGCCGACCAGGACACCGAGGTCGACCTGCCCGCCGACCTGCCGCCGGAGGTGGAGCAGGAGCTGCGGCGGCTGGCCGTGCGCGCGTTCGAGGCACTCTCGTGCGAGGGGCTGGCGCGCGTGGACTTCTTCGTGCTGCCCGACCACAGCCTGATCATCAACGAGCTGAACACGATGCCCGGCTTCACGCCGACCTCGATGTTCCCGCAGATGTGGGCCGAGTCGGGTGTGAGCTATCGCGAGCTCGTCGACCGGCTGATCACCCTTGCGCTCGAGCGCGACACCGGCCTGCGCTGACTAGCGGCAGGGGTCGCCCTCGGCCAGCGTCTCCCGGATGGCCGACGCGATCGCGGCCTGGACCTCGTCGCTGCCGCGCTGGGCGGCGGGGATGAGCACGCTCACGCGAGGCGAGTAGGTCAGCGCCGTGAGGAGGATGTCGGCCGACGGGTCCTTGAGCTGCGCCGGGGGCAGGAACCAGCCGACGCCGCCGACCACGGAGCAGGACGCGAAGTCGTCGTACGCCGCAGGCAGCTCGACCCCGCACGTCAGCTCGATGCCGCCCCA
>NZ_JANPEO010000438.1:0-2081 GCF_031422975.1 Nocardioides sp.
ATCGAGGTCGCGGCCAAGCAGGGTGGCGCCGACATGTCCGGCAACCCCACGCTCTTCGACGCCGTCCAGAAGGCCAAGAAGAGCTCGGTGCCCAACGACAACATCGACCGCGCCCTCAAGCGCGGGTCCGGTGCCGAGGCGGGTGGCGCGGAGTACTCCACGATCATGTACGAGGTCTACGGACCCGCCGGCGTGGCCTTCCTCGTCGAGTGTCTGACCGACAACAAGAACCGCGCCGCGATGGAGGTGCGCACGACCGTGACCCGCAACGGCGGCACGCTCGCCGACCCCGGCTCGGTCTCGCGCCTGTTCACCCGCAAGGGCGTCATCGTGGTGCCGAAGTCGCAGGAGAGGAACGGGATCGCCACCGAGGTCTCCGAGGACATGGTGCTCGAGGCGACCCTCGACGCCGGCGCCGAGGACGTCAACGACCACGACGAGTCCTTCCAGGTCATCTCCGAGGCGACCGACGTCGTCGACGTGCGCCAGTCGCTGCAGACCGCCGCGATCGACTACGACTCCGCCGACGTCGAGTTCGTGCCGAGCATGGAGATCCCGGTCGACAAGGATGCAGCCGTCAAGGTGCTCAAGCTCGCCGACGCCCTCGAGGACCTCGACGACGTGCAGAACGTCTTCACCAATGTCGACATCCCCGACGACGTGCTCGCCCAGCTCGACGAGGACGAGGACTGAGCGTGCGCACCGCCGCGCGTGTCGTACGCCGCCTCGTCGGCGGCGCAGGCTAGCGTTGGCCCGAACAGACGTTCGGACGAGAGGCTGACTTCATGCGGGTGCTCGGGATCGACCCCGGCCTGACGCGGTGCGGCGTCGGCGTGGTCGAGGGCTCCGTCGGTCGGCCACTGACGTTGATCGACGTCAACGTGATCCGCACCAGTCCGAGCGAGCCGATCGCGCAACGGCTCGTCACGATCGAGCGTGGCCTCGACGCCTGGCTCGACGAGTTCGAGCCTGACGTGGTCGCGGTCGAGCGGGTCTTCGCGCGCTCTGACTCCAGCACCATCATGGGCACCGCCCAGGCCAGTGGCATCGCCCTCGTCGTCGCGGCGAGGCGCGGGCTGCCGATCGCCCTGCACACACCGAGCGAGGTGAAGGCGGCGGTGTCCGGCAGCGGCCGCGCCAACAAGGCCCAGGTGGGCGCGATGGTGACGAGGATCCTGCGCCTCGAGGCACCCCCCAAGCCCGCGGACGCAGCCGACGCCCTCGCGCTGGCCATCACCCACATCTGGCGTGGTGGTGCCTTGGCCAGAATCGAAGCAGCCCGGATCGAGGCGGCCGCGCAGATATCCAGGCACGCGCAGGCCACCGCTAGGAGCAGACAGTGATTGCGTTCGTCCGCGGAGATGTCGCCGCGCTGACCCTGACCAGTGCCGTCCTCGACGTCGGCGGGGTCGGGCTCGAGCTGATGTGCACCCCCGGCACGTTGGCGACCCTGCGGGTGGGAGCGGTCGCGACCCTGCCCACCAGCATGGTGGTCCGCGAGGACTCGTTGACGGTCTTCGGCTTCCTCGACGAGGACGAGAAGCAGATCTTCGAGCTCGTCCAGACCGCCTCCGGCGTCGGGCCCAAGGTGGCCCAGGCCATGGTCGCGGTGCTCTCGCCCGACGACCTGCGGGCCGCGGTCGCAGGCGAGGACGTCAAGACCCTGACGCGCGTGCCCGGCATCGGCCAGAAGGGTGCCCAGCGGATCATCCTCGAGCTCAAGGACCGCATCGGTGCCCCCACCGGCGCGCGCCTGGCCGGCCAGCCGCACCGGGCCGGAGCCCCGTGGCGCGCCCAGGTGCACCAGGGCCTGGTCGGGCTCGGCTGGTCGACCAAGGAGGCAGAGCAGGCCGTCGAGCTGGTCGCGCCCGACGCCGGCGCCAGCCCCGACGTCGCGTCCCTGCTTCGCGCTGCCCTCCGCGCGCTGAGCAAGGGGTGATCGCATGAACTGGGAAGCAGACACCGAGGACGAGCTGACCGAGGCCGAAGCCGCGCACTTCCAGCGGCTGACGTCCGCGGACGCCGACGGCGACGACCGCGCGGTCGAGGCGGCGTTGCGCCCCCGCAGCCTGGACGAGGTC
>NZ_JANPEO010000439.1:0-5447 GCF_031422975.1 Nocardioides sp.
GTCGACGAGCTGACCGACCTCGTGGAGACAGCTGTGCTCGCGGAGTTCGACCGCATCTCCGAACGCGGGGGGGTGCTCGGCGCGATGGAGACCGGCTACCAGCGCGGCCGCATCTAGGACGAGTCGATGCTCTACGAGCACCGCAAGCACGACGGCTCGCTGCCCATCGTCGGCGTCAACACCTTCGTCAAGCCCGACTCGGACGTCTCCCCGCCCGAGGTCGAGCTGGCCCGGGCGACCGAGGCGGAGAAGGAGTCGCAGCTCTCCCGCGTCCGGGCGTTCCAGGCCGCGCACACCGCCGAGGCGACCGAGGCGCTGGCACGGCTCAAGGAAGCAGCGGTGAACGGCGACAACGTCTTCGCGGTGCTGATGGACGCGGCGCGCGTGTGCTCCCTGCAGCAGGTGACCGAGGCGTTCTTCGAGGTCGGCGGGCAATACCGCCGCAACGTGTGATCGACGACCTGGGGACCCCCCTCGCCCGCCGCCCGGCGGTCGTACGCCGCGTGGTCAGCCTCGTCCCCTCTCTCACCGAGGCACTCGCCAGCGTCGACCGGGGCGCGCTCGTCGGCGTGACCGACTGGTGCACCCACCCCGGCGACCTCGAGGTGCCGCGGATCCGGGGCACCAAGAATCCGGACACCCGCGCGATCGCCGCGCTCGCACCCGACCTCGTGATCGCCAACAAGGAGGAGAACCGCGAGCTCGACGTCCGCCGGCTGCGTGCCGCCGGTGTCGAGGTGTGGGTGACCGACATCGAGACGGTGCCGCAGTCGATCGCGTCCATGGAACGGCTCTTCGACGAAGCGCTCGGCTGGGACCGGCCTGCCTGGCTCGGCACGGCCCGACAGCTGTGGTGCACAGACCCCACCCCTGCGCGAGCGCGCGTCGCCGTACCCATCTGGCGCGATCCGTGGATGGTCGTCGGCCGCGACACCTTCACCGGCGACCTGCTGGCCCGCGCCGGCCTGCCCAACGTCTTCGCCGACCACGCGGAGCGCTACCCCGCCCTCGACCTGGCCGTCATCGACGGCGCCGGCGCCGACGCGGTGCTGTTGCCCGACGAGCCCTACGTCTTCACCGCCGACGACGGACCCGAGTCGTTCGCACGGACGCCGACCGAGCTCGTCGAGGGGCGGCTGATCACGTGGTACGGCCCCTCCCTGATCGAGGCCCACGCGGTGTTGCAGGCCCTCCTGCCCCGCTGAGGGTCCTACGCGTCGAGCGACTCCACGTCGACCTCGTAGGCACCCTGCACGATGAACTCCTTGCGCGGCGCGACGTCTGAGCCCATCAGCAGCTCGAAGACCTGGGCCGCCACCTCCGCGTCGTCGACCGTCAGCCGGCGCAGGGTGCGGTGGCGCGGGTCCATCGTCGTCTCCGCGAGCTGGTCGGCGTCCATCTCGCCGAGCCCCTTGTAGCGCTGCGGGGGCTCCTTCCAGCGCAGGTTCTTCTTCTTCAGCTCCGCCAGCTTTCGGTGCAGCTCGTCATCGGAGTAGGTGTAGACGTACTTCTCCGTCCCCTTCTTGGGGTTGGTCAGCTCGATCCGGTGCAGCGGCGGCACCGCGGTGTAGACGCGACCGGCCGTGAGCAGCTCGGGCATGTACTTGAAGAACAGCGTGGCGAGCAGGCAGCGGATGTGCGAGCCGTCGGAGTCGGCGTCGGCCATGAAGATGATCCGGCCGTAGCGGGCGGCCTCCAGCTCGAAGGTCCGCCCCGAGCCGGCCCCCACGACCTGGATGATCGAGGCGCACTCGGTGTTCTTGAGCATGTCGCCGACGGAGGCCTTCTGGACGTTGAGGATCTTGCCGCGGATCGGGAGCAGTGCCTGGTACTCGGAGTCACGGGCGAACTTCGCCGTGCCCAGCGCCGAGTCACCCTCGACGATGAACAGCTCGGTGCGCTCGTTGTCGGCCGATCGGCAGTCGGCGAGCTTGGCGGGCAGCGCGGAGGACTCGAGAGCGTTCTTGCGGCGCTGGGTCTCCTTGTGCTGCTTGGCCGCGATCCGGGTCTTGGAGGCGCCGACGACCTTCTCCATGACCAGCTTGGCCTGGGCCTTGTCGGCACGCTTGGTGGAGGTGAGGAAGTTCCTCAGCTCCGACGCGACGACCTTGCGCACGACGTTGCGGGCGGCAGGCGTGCCGAGGATCTCCTTGGTCTGCCCCTCGAACTGCGGCTCCGCGAGCCGGACGGTGACCACGCCCGTCATGCCCTCCAGCACGTCGTCCTTGATCACGTTGTCGTCGTTGACCTTGAGCACCTTGGCCGAGCGCATGACGTCGTTGAACGTGGAGGTGATCGCCTGCTCGAAGCCGCTGACGTGGGTGCCGCCCTTGGGGGTGGCGATCACGTTGACGTAGGAGCGGACCTGGGTGTCGTAGGTGTTGGACCAGCGCAGTGCCACGTCGACGGTCAGCTCGCGTTCGACCTCCTGGGGGGTCATGTGACCCTGGTCGTCGAGCAGCGGCACGGTCTCGGTGAAGGTGTCCATCCCCTGCAGGCGCAGGATGTCGGTGACCGGCTCGCCCTGGGAGAGGAAGTCGGCGAACTCGCTGATCCCGCCCTCGTGGAGGAACTTCTCGCAGACCGGCTCGGGGCCGCGCTGGTCGTTGATGACGAGTTCGAGGCCGGGGACGATGTAGGACGTCTGACGGGCCCGTCCGAGCAGTCCCTCGAGCTCGACGCCGGCGTCCTTGGTGAAGATCTGTCGATCCGGCCAGAAGTGGACCCGGGTGCCGGTCTTGCCCTTCGCGACCCGCTTGCCCTTGCGCGTCAGGCCCGACTGGGCCGTGAAGGTCGCGGACGGGCCGTCGCCGGAGAACACGCCGGGCACGCCCCGCTGGAACGAGAGGCCCTGCTGGGTCGGGGAGCGGTCGACGTCGATGTCCATCCGCGACGAGAGCGCGTTGACGACCGAGAGGCCGACGCCGTGCAGGCCGCCGGTGGCGACGTAGGAGCCGCCGCCGAACTTGCCGCCGGCGTGCAGCTTGGTGGCGACCACCTCGACGCCGGGGAGCCCCGTCTTGGGCTCCTTGTCCGTCGGAATGCCGCGCCCGTCGTCGTAGACCTCCACCGAGTCGTCGGGGTGCAGGGTGATCTCGACGCGACGGGCGACGCCCGCGAGCGCCTCGTCGACCCCGTTGTCGATGATCTCCCACAGGCAGTGCATCAGCCCGCGGGTGTCGGTCGAGCCGATGTACATGCCCGGGCGCTTGCGGACCGCTTCGAGCCCCTCGAGGACGAGTAGGTGTGCTGCGTTGTACGTGTTGTCTGCTGGTGCCGCCACAGGGAGAAAACCTACCCGCGACACGCCGTGGACCAGTGCAGGGCACGCTGCCCGTTCCAAGGTCGCTACAGGGCTAGCGTGATCTCATTCGCAGTACGCAATCCGTTCGACCGCAACGCTCCGAACACTTGATACGTCCCACGGTTGGGGGTAACTCCTCCCAGCAGACGGATCAGTGACAGGATGGGCCCGTCCCACCCCGATCGCACCAGCCGGGAATCTTTGACCCGGTGGCTACGTTGGGCCAGACACCGATGGAGAGAAATGAGGCCGATGTGAATACTGCCATTGCCCCCCAGCCTGCCGCCCTGACGGCGGGTGACCGCTGCGACCGCTGCGGTGCACAGGCCTACCTGCGTGTCGAGCTTCAGACCGGCGGTGAATTGCTCTTCTGTGCCCACCACGCCCGTGAACACGGAGACAAGCTCCGTTCGATCGCGGCCAACGTGCACGACGAGACGCACAAGCTCGAGCCCACGCCGGCCGGTGCCCGCGAGAGCGAGCACTGAGCCGACGCCCACGACGTTGAGGCGGCCCCCGACCTGATGGTCGGGGGCCGTCCTTCGTCTGTCCCACCGTGCTGTGGAAGGCTCGCCTCGTGAGCGCCACCGAACTCGTTGTCGCCGTCCTGCTCGTGGTCGGTATCGCGGGCATCATCGTCCCGGTGATCCCCGGCCTGCTGCTGATCCTCGGCGGCCTCCTCCTGTGGGCCGTCGACCTCAACACCTCGAGCGGCTGGGTGGTCTTCGCCGTCGCCACCACGTTCCTGGCAGCCGGAACCGTGGTGAAGTATGTCGTGCCCGGCCGCCGCCTCAAGGCGGCCGGAGTCCCGCGCTCGACCATGATCATCGGCGGCGTCCTGGGCGTCATCGGCTTCTTCGTGATCCCGGTGATCGGACTGTTCCTCGGCTTCGTGCTGGGGGTGTACGCCGCCGAGCGCCGTCGCCTCGGCCCGGTGGCCGCCCCTCCGGCGACCCGCCAGGCCCTCAAGGCGGTCGGCCTCTCCCTGCTGATCGAGCTCACAGCATCGCTGCTGGCCGTCGCCACGTGGGTGGTCGGCGTCGTGGTGACCGGCTGATGGGCGTCCTGCTGGCCCTCGGGGCGGCTCTCGGCTACGGCCTCTCGGACTTCGTCGGCGGGGTGGCGGCCCGCCGCACGTCGCCCTGGCCGGTCGCGTCCATGGGCGCCGTCGGCGCATTCGCCTGCTCGGTCCTGATCGCGCTGGCCACCGACGGCCGTGCCACAGGTGGCGCTCTCGCCTGGGGTGCCCTGGCGGGCGTCGGCGCCGGACTCGGTGGCGCGTTCCTCTACCGCGGACTGGCGGCTGGCCGGATGGGCGTGGTTGCCCCCGTGTCCGCCGTGGGCGCCGCCATCTTGCCGGTCGTGGTGGGCGTCACCACCGGCGAACGTCCCGAGCTGCTCGTCTGGCTGGGCATCGCCGCGGCGGTCCCCGGCATCTGGCTGGTCAGCCGCGAGCCGGGCGGGGACAACGTCGCTGCTGGTCTGGTGGACGGCGTCCTGGCCGGGCTCGGCTTCGGCCTTCTGTTCGCGGCGATCGGCCAGGTCCCCGAAGGCGCCGGCTACTGGCCGTTGGTCCTCGCACAAGCCGCGGCCCTACTCGCCGTGGTGACCACGGCGACGCTCCTCAGGGCCGGCTGGCTGCCCCGGGCCCGCTCCGAGGTGACGGGCGGCCTGCTGGCCGGTGCCTTGGCGAGTGCGGCTGCGTTCGGCTTCCTGCTCGCCACCCAGTCCGGGCTCCTGACCGTGGCCGCGGTGCTCACCTCGCTCTACCCCGCGTTCACGATCCTGCTCGCTGCGACGGTGCTGCGCGAGCCCATCCATCGCGGTCAGGCGCTCGGGCTGGCCTTCTGCGGGCTGTGTGTGGCACTCGTGGCCGCTGGCTGAGCCTGGACGCCTGTGGGCCGGCCCGGACCAACTGGCGGCGCCCGACATGGACTTCGGCCGATCACATGTCGGCGGCCGCCAGTTGATCGCAGCGCACCTGCCAACGCGCGCGAGCCCACACGGAGCAAGGGTGCCCGCGGGTGGCAGGCGACGTCGGATCAGTCGAGGTAGTCGCGCAGCACCTGGGAGCGGCTCGGGTGACGCAGCTTGCTCATCGTCTTCGACTCGATCTGGCGGATCCGCTCACGCGTCACGCCGT
>NZ_JANPEO010000440.1:0-6885 GCF_031422975.1 Nocardioides sp.
GTCGGCCACCGCGTCGTAGGTGAAGTCCGCGGCGACCAGCGCGGCTCGCAGCTCGGTGGCCAGGGTGAGCTCGGTCATGGCGACAGTCTTCCAGCGGGCATCAGGCAGTCGCCGGTGCGGGCTCTCGCTCGTGATAGCCCGTCACGGGCAGTCCGGCACGGATCTCGTCGAGCTGGCCGCGGTAGAGCCCGTGCCGGAGCTCGAGCGCGTAGCCGTCGTACTGCGGCATGTCGAGGTCGCGCGCGGCGGCGAGCTCGGCCTCGATGTCGTACGGCACCCGGACGTAGGCGATCGACCACGGGGCGGGTTCCTGGGAGTCGACCTCGCCCTCGAGGATGCAGTAGAGCGGCGTCGGGTCACCCATGCAGTTGCCGACGCTCCCGGTGTTGAACGACGTGCGGCCCTCGAGCTGGCACTCGTAGAACGGATCGTGGGTGTCGCCGTAGCCGACGACGTCCGGGACCGGCCCGTTTCCGGTGGCCGGGGTTTTGGTGAACAGCGCCTCGAACTCTGCCTGCGAGCGGACGTAGCGAACGCGCCGGTGCACGGTCTCCTCGCTCGCGTGGAAGAGCCGGACCCGGCGACCACTCAGCCAGAAGTCGTGGCTGAAGGCGAGCCCGCGCAACCAGGCGCCCTGTCCCGGGCCGAGCTGTTCGAGCCACCACGTGAGTGCCTCGTTGTCGAAGGTGCGCGCGGGGTCGGGGAGGAAGTCGTCCCAGTTGCCGAGCAGGTTGACCTCGCACCGCTCGCGGCACAGGTCGACCACCTCGCGACCGCGCGGACCCTTGCCGACGTAGTCGCCGAGGTTGAAGATCCGCGTGATGCCACGCCGATCGATGTCGGCCAGCACCGCCTCCAGTGCCGTCAGGTTGCCGTGCACGTCCGAGATGAGCGCGATCCGATCCATGCGTTCACCCTGTCACGCACGAACGACGACGGCCCGCCGGATTGCTCCGGCGGGCCGTCGTCGTACTGATGTTGCTGGTTGATCAGGTGGTCGCGTGCGGCGCCATCGCCGAGGAGCCGGCGTTGTCTCCGTCGTCGCTGATCGCGACCTCACGTTGCTTGGAGATGTAGATCGCCACCGCAATGATGCCGACCGCGACGACCGCGATGATGATCCGCAGGGCATCGTTCTGGTCCTTGCCGATGCTCATCGACACCACAGCGCTGGCGATGAGCAGCGAGACGAGGTTCATCACCTTGATCAGCGGGTTGATGGCAGGACCGGCGGTGTCCTTGAACGGGTCACCGACGGTGTCACCGATGTTGGTGGCCTCGTGGGCGAGCGAGCCCTTGCCGCCGTGATGGCCGTCCTCGACGAGCTTCTTGGCGTTGTCCCAGGCGCCGCCTGCATTGGCCAGGAAGACAGCCATCAGGGTGCCGGTGCCGATCGCGCCGGCGAGGAAGCCTGCCAGTGCGGTCGCGCCCAGGCCGAAGCCCACCGCGATGGGAGCCAGGACGGCCAGGATGCCCGGCGTGACGAGCTCGCGCAGGGAGTCCTTGGTGACGATGTCGACGACCTTGCCGTACTCCGGACGACCGGTGCCCTCCATGATCCCGGGAATCTCCCGGAACTGGCGACGGACCTCGAAGACCACGGCACCCGCCGCGCGGGCCACGGCGTTGATGGCCAGCCCGGAGAAGAGGAAGACCACACAGGCGCCGAGCAGGATGCCGACCAGCACGGCCGGGTTGAAGACGTCGAACTGCAAGAACTCGTCCTGCGCCGGGTTGGCCTCGACCAACGCCTCGAACACCGAGGTGGCGTAGGAGCCGAACAGCGCGGTCGCGGCGAGCACAGCCGTCGCGATCGCGATGCCCTTGGTGATCGCCTTGGTGGTGTTGCCGACCGCGTCGAGCTCGGTGAGGATCTGCGCGCCCTCCGGGCTGATGTCGCCCGACATCTCGGCGATGCCCTGCGCGTTGTCGGAGACCGGACCGAAGGTGTCCATCGCCACGATCACGCCGACCGTGGTCAGCAGGCCGCAGCCGGCCAGCGCCACCGCGAACAGCGAAACGGTGAGCGTGGCGCCACCGAGCAGGTAGGCACCGAACACGGCAGCGCCGATGACCAGGGTCGTGTAGACCGCGGACTCGAAGCCGACGGAGAGACCGGCGAGGATCACGGTGGCCGCACCGGTGAGCGAGGTCTTGCCGACGTCCTTGACGGGGCGGTGCTCCGTGCCGGTGTAGTAGCCCGTGAGCGCCAGGATCCCCGCAGACATCACGATGCCGATGACGACGGCGGACGCAGCGATGAACCGTGGGTCGCCCTCGGCGCCGACGAGCGCCTCCGAGATGTTGGTGAACTCGGCGAAGCTGCTGGGCAGGTAGACGTAGGACAGCACGATGCTCGCCACGGCCGCGATGCCCGAGGAGATGTAGAACGAGCGGTTGATCGTCTTCAGCCCGTTCTCGCCCGCCTTCGGCTTGGTGAGGTAGACGCCCGCCACTGCAGTCAGGGCGCCGATGGCCGGGATCAGCAGCGGGAACACGAGACCCTTGTCGCCGAACGCCTGCGAGCCGAGGATCAACGCGGCGACCAGCGTGACGGCATACGACTCGAACAGGTCCGCGGCCATGCCGGCGCAGTCGCCGACGTTGTCGCCGACGTTGTCGGCGATGGTGGCGGCGTTGCGCGGGTCATCCTCGGGGATGCCCTGCTCGACCTTGCCGACCAGGTCGGCGCCGACGTCGGCCGCCTTGGTGAAGATGCCGCCGCCGACTCGCATGAACATCGCGAGCAGGGCGGCGCCGAAGCCGAAGCCCTCGAGCACGTCGGGCGCGGTGTCCTGGAAGAAGAGCACGACCAGGCTGGCACCGAGCAGGCCCAGGCCGACCGTGAGCATGCCGACCATGGCGCCGGTGCGCAGACCGATGGTCATGGCGGGCTCGCGTCCGACGCTGTCGGCGGCGGCCGCCACCCGGAGGTTGGCGCGCACGGCGAGGTTCATGCCGAGATAGCCGACCGCGGACGAGAAGCCGGCGCCCACGATGAAGAACACGGAGCGGAAGATCCGCACGGTGGTGTCGTCGGCCGGCAGCACGAGCAACGCGAAGAACGCGATCACCGCGAAGATGCCGAGAGTGCGGAACTGCCGGGTCAGATAGGCGTTGGCGCCCTCCTGGACGGCTAGGGCGATGGTCTTCATGTTGTCGGTGCCTTCACCGGCGGCCAACACCTGCTTGCGGAACATCACTGCCATCGCGAGCGCGCCGAGCGCGATCGCGAGGACGACGATGACCAGAAGCTGGTTGGTGCCCGTGAGTTCCGGCTCCACGACTGCGGGAACGATCCCAGCCATGTGCGTCCTCCTGGGGAGTGGTGCGTCTAAGTACGAACGCGCGGGAGTCTACGCACCTGTGATCGCGATCACGCGACGGGATGTGCCACGCATCCAGATCCGCGGAGGGTCTGCGTCAAGCCAAGCATCGACCGCGGCGCGCGGCAGGGCAGGACGCTCAGCTGGCGACCGACGGGTCGGCGGAGTCGTGGATCACGAACACCTTCGACAGGCCGGTGATGCGGAAGATCTTGAGGAGGCGCTCCTGGGAGCAGACCAGATCGAGCGAGCCGTCGTGGGCACGGACCTTCTTCAGGCCACCCCCGAGCACACCGAGACCGGTCGAGTCGAGGAACTCGACGGCTTCGAGGTCGATCACGATGTTGTAGGAGCCCTTGCTCACGAGCTCGGTGATCTGGTCGCGCAGCTTGGGCGCCGTGTAGACATCGATCTCGCCGCCGACCGCAACAATGGCGCGGCCATCTTCCTCGCGCGTCGCAAGGGTCAGGTCCACGACTGCTCCAGTTCGGAAGAAACCCATCCGGAGCAGGACGCCCCGAATGCTGCCGGAGTTATCAAACCATGAGAGCAGCGATCCATGCAGTTGGACGCGTGACCTGGGGATGGACAGGGACCGAGCCGGCGCCCACCTGTCGGTGCCGTTTGCCACACTGCGCCGTGTGAGCACCCTCGATGGACCACCGCATCGCCAGGTGGCCGAGGTGGTGGCACGCCTGACCGCGGTGCCCGGCCGTGAGGGTCGACTGCGGCACCTGGAAGTGGTTGCGCCGCGCGCGGCGGTGTCCGTGCCGTGGCCCGACTGGGTCAGTGAGGACGTCCGGGCGGCCTTCGTACGCACCGGTGTCTCGGCGCCCTGGCAGCACCAGGCGGCCGCCGCGGATGCGGCGCGGGCCGGGCAACACGTCGTCCTCGCCACGGGCACCGCCTCCGGAAAGTCCCTGGCCTACCAGGTGCCCGCGCTCACGGCGATCCGCGAGTCACGGGGTCGACGGGGCGAGCGCGGCGCGGGTGTCCTCTACCTCGCGCCGACCAAGGCACTGGCCAATGACCAGCTGAGCGGCATCGCAGCTCTGGGCCTCGATGTGCGCGTTGCCACCCACGACGGCGACAGCACGCACGAGCAGCGGGACTGGACTCGCGACTACGGCGAATACGTCCTGACCAACCCCGACATGCTGCACCACTCCCTGCTTCCCCGCCATGCCCACTGGGCGCCCTTCTTCGGCTCGCTGCGCTATGTCGTGATCGACGAGTGCCACCACTACCGCGGCGTCTTCGGTGCGCACGTCGCGCACGTCCTGCGGCGGTTGCGGCGGATCTGCGCGATGTACGGCGCCTACCCGACCTTCATCCTGGCCTCGGCCACCGTCGCCGAACCCGAGGTCGCCGCGGGGCGACTCACGGGGCTCGACGTGCTCGCCATCACCGCCGACCACTCCCCCCGAGGGCAGGTCTCGCTGCTGCTGTGGGAGCCGCCGTTCACGTCCTACGCGGGCGAGAACGGAGCGCCGGTCCGTCGGGCGGCGTCGTCGGAGGTCGCCGAACTGCTCGCCGATCTCGTCGCCGAGGACGTCCGCACGCTCGCCTTCGTCCGCTCTCGGCGCGGGGCCGAACAGGTGGCCGCCACCGCCGCCGAGCTCCTCGCCGACGTCGATCCCTCGCTGCCCGGACGCGTCGCGTCCTACCGCGGGGGCTACCTGCCCGAGGAACGGCGCGAGCTGGAGGCGGCCCTGCGTCGTGGTGACCTGACGGGGCTCGCGGCCACCAACGCGCTGGAGCTCGGCATCGACATCAGCGGACTCGACGCGGTGCTGATCGCCGGCTTCCCCGGCACCAGGGCAGCGCTGTGGCAGCAGATCGGGCGCGCGGGGCGCGACGCCCAGGATGCGCTGGGCGTGCTGGTGGCCGGAGCCGACCCATTGGACACCTACCTCGTCAATCACCCCGAGTCGCTGCTCGGCCAGCCGGTCGAGGCGACTGTCTTCGATCCGAGCAACCCGTATGTGCTGGGCCCGCACCTGTGTGCCGCGGCGCAGGAGCATCCGCTGGCCGAGGCCGACCTTCCTCTGTTCGGCGACAACGCACGCCTGGTCGTCGACCAGCTCACCGAGGCCGGGCTGCTGCGCAAGCGCCCCCGGGGATGGTTCTGGACCGATCGCCGCCGGGCCAGCGATCTGGCCGACATCCGCTCGAGCGGTGGCGCCCAGGTGCAGCTCATCGAGTCGGAGACCGGTCGGGTGATCGGCACCGTCGACGCCTCGAGCTCGCACGGCACGGCTCATGCCGGCGCCGTCTACGTCCACCGCGGCGAGACCTGGCTCGTCGAATCACTCGACCTCGAGGAGCACGTGGCCTCGATGCACCAGGCCGACCTGCCCTACTCGACCTCCGCGCGCGAGATCACCGACATCTCGATCGTCGCCGAGCGCGAGCATCGCTCCTGGGGGGATTGTCGCCTGTCGCTGGGCGAGGTCGACGTGTCGCACCAGGTCGTCTCCTTCCTCAAGCGCCGTCAGCCGGGCGGTGAGGTGATCGGTGAGGAGCTGCTCGACCTGCCCGAGCGGTCACTGCGCACCTGCGCGGTGTGGTGGACCGTGCCCGGCGACGTGCTCACCCAGAGCGGTCTGGTGGCCGCCGACGTGCCGGGTGCGGCGCACGCCGCGGAGCACTGTTCGATCGGGCTGCTTCCTCTCTTCGCGACCTGCGACCGCTGGGACATCGGTGGCGTCTCCACCGCGATGCACGCGGACACCGGTCGCCTCACGGTGTTCGTCTACGACGGTCACCCGGGAGGTGCGGGCTTCGCGGAGCGCGGGTTCCGTGCGGCCCACGACTGGCTCACCGCCACCCGCGAGACCATCGCCGGCTGCGAGTGCGCGTCGGGTTGCCCGTCCTGCATCCAGTCGCCCAAGTGCGGCAACCAGAACAACCCGCTCGACAAGGACGGCGCCATCGCGCTGCTGGACCTGCTCCTCGTCGGTGCGCGCGCCGAGTAACCTGCCGTCATGGTCATCCTCGGACTCATCCTCATCATTGTCGGTGGCATCGCGATCCTGTCGGCGCTGTTCGTCAGCGAGCCCGGCACCGGTGCCGAACTGCTCGGCTTCAACGTCACCACCATCGAGATCTTCCTGGCCGGCGTTGCCGCTGGGGCAGCGATTCTGTGGGGGTTCTCGCTCATGAAGTGGGGCACCAAGCGCACCTTGGCTCATCGCAAGGACCGCAAGGAGCTCAACAAGCTCAGCGAGCGTCTCGACCGCGCCGAGTCGGAGCGCCAGGCGGACACCCCGGACGAGCGGATCTGACGCCTCACCCGGACGGGTCAGCCGGTCCCGCTCGGGCCTGGGCGGTGACGCCATAGCGACGATCGGCCAACCGTGGGCCGTCCAGGTGGACCGCGATCGTGACGACTGTCGCGGACACCTCGCACTGCGCGAGCACGGCGCCGTTGGCCGCAGCGATGTCACCGGCCACGGCGCAGGCGTCCGCGCCTGCTACCGCGGCGGAGGCGCCGGCCAGCGCCGCGAGGTCAGCGGCTGCCTGGGCCGAACGCTGGGTGAGCACGATGGCGGCCACC
>NZ_JANPEO010000441.1:0-1537 GCF_031422975.1 Nocardioides sp.
CTGGTGAGAAGTTGCCAGTAGGCGCCGTCGGCGACGCCCGGCACCCAGCGGCCGTCGGCCTGGGCGAACTGCTGGCACAACCCCTCGGCGGTGAGGTTGGGGTAGTAGCCGCCCTGGTCGGCCGCGCACGTCCCGACCGGGACCAGCGCGAGGCGCCGAATCAGGTCGCTGCCCTGCCAGCCGGTCGCCAGGATCGCCAGCCACACGGCGACGTTGGTGGCGATCAGGGCCATCGAGGTGAGCGCCGGATTGCCGGAGCGGAGCCCGCCGTACGCCGTCCGGCCCGAGCGCGTCTGCTTGGCGCCCTCGCTCACGCAGGACGGGCACTGGAAGCCGACCGCCGCATCGCGCATGCAGTCGGGGCAGATGGGGCGCTCACACCGCTGACAGCGGATCCAGGTCTCGCGACCGGCGTGCCGATAACAGGTCGGCACGCCGGCCGCGGGATCAGCCTCGGTGGCCATCAGGCGCAGTGCTCATCAGCGGTGTGGTGTCAGCGCTCGATGGTGAGGGATTCGATGACCACCGGGTCGACGGGGCGATCGCCCGCACCCGTGCGGGTGACACCGATCTTGTCCACGACATCGCGCGAAGCCTGGTCCGCGACCTCACCGAAGATGGTGTGCTTGCGGTTGAGCCACGGAGTTGCGCCGAGGGTGATGAAGAACTGCGAGCCGTTGGTGCCGGGGCCGGCGTTGGCCATGGCGAGCAGGTAGGGCTTGTCGAAGACGAGCTCGGGGTGGATCTCGTCCTTGAACGTGTAGCCGGGGCCGCCGGTGCCGGTGCCCTGCGGGCAGCCGCCCTGGATCATGAAGCCCTCGATGACCCGGTGGAAGCCGAGGCCGTCGTAGAACGGTCCGGTCCGGTCACCGGCCGAGTAGTCCTTGGTGCCTTCGGCCAGTCCGACGAAGTTGTCGACCGTCTCGGGCGCGTGATGGGGGAACAGGGTGATGACGATGTCGCCCTGGTTGGTCTTGAGGGTGGCCTTCGGGTCCGCCATGGGGGTGCCTCTCGCATTGGTGAAGTCAACGCACCGATCCTGCCATGACCCCCCACAGCCGGGCGGGGGCTGGTCGCCTCATGGGGCGCATGATGAGATGGAGTCACCACTCTCTAGGAGGACACGCATGCGGATCCGCAAGCAGAAGTCGCTCATCGACCGGGCCCACGACTACGTCGAGTCCGTCGCTGAAACCGTCATCCCGCAGCTCGAGGCGGCCTACGAGTCCGCTCGGGACAAGGCCGGCCCGGCGATCGCCGAGGCTCGCGACAAGGTCGCACCCGCGATCGCGGATGCCCGCGAGAGGGTCGCACCCGTGATCACCGAGGGTCGCAACCTCGCCGCCGAGAAGGCGTCCGCCGGTGCCGCAGGTGTGGCGGAGAAGGCCGCGGCGTCACGGGAGTACGCCGCCGCCGCGATGGCCGCCGGCGCCGCCGGCGCGGCCGAGAGGGCCGCCTCGTCCCGGGAGTTCGCCGCCGCCAAGGTGGCTGAGCTCCGCAACGAGCCCGAGCCGAAGGGCTCGAAGCTGAAGAGGGT
>NZ_JANPEO010000442.1:0-4260 GCF_031422975.1 Nocardioides sp.
CACCGCCGCCGGCGCCGACCGCGACGGACGGGAGGTCTTCCGCTTCCAGGACCCCGAGATCGTGGAGTCCAGCGGGCTGGTCATCGCCGGCGACCGGGCCTACACGATCAACGACTCCGGCGACACGGGTCGGGTCTTCACCGTCGACGTGGCGACCGGCGAGACCGTCGGCGTCACCTACTGGGCCGATGCTCCCGACGACGTCGAGGCGCTCGCGCCGGCCGGTGCCGGGCGGGTGTGGGTGGGCGACATCGGCGACAACTCGACGTCGCGCGACTCGATCGAGGTCACGCGCGTGCCGGTGGGCGACGGCGACCGGACCGTCGACGAGGAGACCATCGACCTGGTCTATCCCGACGGCGAGCGTGACGCCGAAGCGTTGCTCGTGCACCCCGTCACCGGCCGGTTGTACGTCGTCACGAAGGGCTTCTTCGCCGGCGAGCTCTACGCCGCGCCGCCCGAGCTGGCCGACGATGCGCCCAACATGCTGGGCCTGATCGGTGAGACCGCCGGGATCGTCACGGATGGCGCGTTCTTCCCCGACGGTGCGCACCTGATCCTGCGGACCTACACCAACGCCGTCGTCTACTCGTTCCCCGCGCTGGAGCAGGTCGGCTCCTTCGATCTGCCCAGTCAGCAGCAGGGAGAGGGGATCGCTGCCCCGTCGACCCGCTTCGTCTACCTGGGCAGCGAGGGCCAGCAGGCACCCGTGCTGCGGGTTCCGCTGCCGCCGGAGATCCAGGCGGTGTTGTCGCCGACGCCGACGCCTTCCCCCTCGAGCGTGCCCACCACCTCGGCAGCCCCGGAGCCCCTGGGCGGTGCCACGTCCGTGGACGACCTTGCCGCCGCGGCGGCCGACCGCAGTGTCTGGTGGTGGGTCGTGAGCTCGCTGATCTTCACCGGCGTCGTGGCCGTGCTGCTGCGCTCGCTCAAGCCGCACTGATTGGCGGCGGGCGCTAGCGTTCGGGCATGCCTCGTCTGCGCCGTACGTCTCCGGACCAGCCCGGCTGGGCGCGTCGTCGCGCCGGCTCGGGGTTTGCCTTCGTCGACGAGTCCGGCACGACGCTGAGTGCTGAGGATCGCCAGCGGTGCAAGGACCTCGTGATCCCGCCGGCGTGGCAGGACGTGTGGATCACGCCGTTCGCCAACGGGCACCTGCAGGCTGTGGGCACCGACGAGGCCGGACGGCGGCAGTACCTCTACCACCCGCACTGGCGCGCCAGCCGGGACGCCGCGAAGTTCGTGCGGATCATCGAGTTCGGCAAGGCGATGTCCCGGGTGCGCGAGCGGGTGCTCACCGACCTCGGCGCGGAGGGGATGTCGCTGGAGCGGGCCTGCGCAGTCGCCGTACGCCTGCTCGACCTCGGCTACTTCCGGATCGGCAACGACGTCTACACCGACACCTCCGGCAGCTTCGGCCTCACCACGATGCTCAAGGAGCACGTGACGAAGCGGGGCAGCACGCTGAGGTTCTGCTTCGTGGGGAAGTCCGGGATCGAGCACAGCATCGAGATCGACGACGAGCCGACCATCGCCGTGCTGGACGTGATGCGTCGCCGCCGGGGCGGCGGCGACGAGCTGCTCGCCTGGAAGGACGGCTCGCACTGGCGAGACCTCGGCTCGACCCAGGTCAACGACTACGTGCGTGAGGTGACCGGGATGGAGGCCACGGCGAAGGACTTCCGCACCTGGCACGCCACGGTGCTCGCCGCGCTGGCGCTGGCCGAGACCGAGGAGGCAGGACAGACCAAGGCGTCTCGCACACGTGCGGTGTCGGGTGCGATGAAGGAGGTCGCCGAGTTCCTCGGCAACACCCCCGCCCTGGCCAGGTCGGCGTATGTCGACCCGCGAGTGGTCGACGCCTATGAATCAGGCCGCACGATCACCCACACGGCCCGCCGCTCGTTCAAGACCAGGGACGAGCGGCAGGCCGCGCTGGAGCGGGCCACGCTGAGGCTGTTGCGCGAGAACTGATCCTCAGAGCTGGCCGACGACGTAGTCGATCGCGCCCGTGAGCGTCTCGACGTCACTCGGGTCGATCGCGGGGTACATCGCGATCCGCAGCTGGTTGCGGCCGAGCTTGCGGTAGGGCTCGGTGTCCACGATGCCGTTGGCGCGCAGCACCGTGGCGATCTGGGCGGCGTCGATGGCGTCGTCGAAGTCGATGGTGCCGATCACCAGCGAGCGATGGGCGGGGTCCTGGACGTACGGCGTCGTGTAGGCCGTCTTCTCGGCCCAGCCGTAGAGTGCGTCGCTCGAGGCGGTGGTTCGCTCCACCATGCCGGTCAGTCCGCCCTGTGAGTTCATCCAGTCGAGCTGCTCGGCCATCAGGAACAAGGTGGCGATCGACGGGGTGTTGTAGGTCTGGTTCTTCGAGGAGTTGTCGATCGCGGTCGGCAGGTCGAAGAAGGCCGGGATGTGGCGGTCGGTGCCGGCGATCTCCTCGGCGCGGGCGAGCGCCTTCGGCGACATCAGCGCGATCCAGAGGCCACCGTCGGAGGCGAAGCACTTCTGCGGCGCGAAGTAGTAGGTGTCGACCTGGTCGAGGTCGACGGGCAGGCCGCCGGCGCCGGACGTGGCGTCGACGAGCACGAGCGACTCGTCGTCGGCGACACGGCGCACCGGCGCCATCACGGCGGTCGAGGTCTCGTTGTGCGCCCACGCGTAGACGTCGATGCCGTCCTCGGCGACCGGCTCGGGCAGGGACCCGGGCTCGCTCTTGATGATCGAGGGCGCCTCGAGCCACGGCGCGGCCGCGGCGGCGCTGGCGAACTTGGCGGAGAACTCCCCGAAGGCCAGGTGCTGGCTCTTGGTGCGGATCAGGCCGAAGGTGGCGATGTCCCAGAAGGCGGTCGCGCCGCCGTTGCCGAGCACGACCTCGTAGCCCTCGGGCAGGTCGAAGAAGGCGGCGAGGCCCTCGCGGACGCGGCCGACGGTGTTCTTCACCGGGGCCTGGCGGTGCGAGGTCCCCATCAGGGATGCACCGGTCGCGGCGAGCGCGTCGAGGTGGTTGGTCTGGATCTTCGATGGCCCGGCGCCGAAGCGGCCGTCAGCGGGCAGAAGTTCGGCGGGGATCGTGATGGCGTCGGTCACCGGTGGAGCCTTCCTTGAGTGTTGAGGCGAGGAAACCTGACGACGCTGTCAGCTTGGAAAGCCTCTCATACGATGCCACCATGCCTGCTCTCCGTGTCTCAGCAGAGGCCTCACCCGAACTGGGCCTGAGGGAGGTCCCGATCGGCGATCCGGATGCCCAGAGGTTGATCGAGATGGTCCAGGAGGAGTACGTCGTTCGCTACGGCAGCCGGGACGAGTCGCCGATCGACCACGACGAGTTCCTCGCACCGGCGGGCGCGTTCTTCGTCGGGCACCTCGACGGCGTACCCGTCGTCTCCGGGGCCTGGCGTCGACGCAGCCACGTCGAGTTCGCCGGCACGACGAACACGGCCGAGATCAAGCGGATGTATGTCGTGCCCGCCGCCCGCGGTCTCGGTCTGGCGCGACGGGTGCTCGCCCACCTGGAGGCGACCGCTGCGCAGGCGGGGGTGCAGGCGATGATCCTCGAGACGGGGCTCAGGCAGCCGGAGGCGATCGCGCTCTACGAGTCGTCCGGCTACGTGGAGATCGCGGGCTTCGGCCACTACCGCGACTCCGGGATCAGCCGGTGCTTCGCCAAGGCGGTGGATCCCGTGGCGTGTCCAGCCGACACGCCGAGGGTCGAGTAGTTTTTTGCCCCTTTTGCATCCACAGTCCCATCCGCACCCCTAGCCTCTGTGCGTGCGCAAGGGACTCGTGGTGTTGGTGGCGGCCGCCGTGCTGGCGTGCCTCACGCCGGCACCGACTCAGGCGAAGTACGTGATGCCGGTGGACTCCTATGCGACGTACCAGCCGCAGAAGACGTGCGTGCGCAAGGACAAGCCCGGCACCGTCGCGCTCGCCCAGTGGCTGGCCGCTCGCGGCGGTGCCTACGGCGGCACGCTGCGCGACTGCCGCAGCGGTGGGCAGTCCGAGCACAAGGACGGCCGGGCCTTCGACTGGACGCTGGACGCGACCGACCTGGACGACCAGGCGGTGGCGGAGGCCTTCATCATCGAGGCGTTCGCCGACGACGAGATCGGCGACACCGACGCGCTCGCGCGCCGGTTGGGGATCATGTACGTCATCTGGAACGACAAGATGTATGCCGCCTGGGACGGCTTCGAGCCGAAGAACTACCTCAACTCCGGCTGCCGCTCCCGCAAGACCTGCTCGACCACGCTGCGG
>NZ_JANPEO010000443.1:0-5788 GCF_031422975.1 Nocardioides sp.
AGCGACGCCGACCTTTGTTATCTGGTCGCGCGGGTGCCGCGGACAACTATCATGCTCGGGTAGAGGGTCGACGGGCTGCCGGCCTCGGCCGTGGCCTGGCCACTGCCTGACGCGTAGACACGCGGACATTGCTGCCCTGGCGAGGACCAGCAGAGCGTGTACCCCCGGCCGCCGCGCGACCAATGTCCGCGTGTCTACGCGTGGGCGCGGAGCAGGGGGCGTCAGTCGCGGTGAGACTTGCCGGGCAGGTCCAGCATCCGTTGCAGCGCGACGAGCGCGTGCTGCTCGGTTGCCTCGTCGACGGTGATCTGGTTGACGACCTGGCCGGCGACGAGTGACTCCATCGCCCACACGAAGTGCGGGAGGTCGATGCGGTTCATCGTCGAGCAGTAGCAGACGTTGCGGTCGAGGAAGACGATGTTCTTGTCCGGATGAGCGTCCGCCAGCCGCTTGACCAGGTTGAGCTCGGTGCCGATGGCCCAGGTGGTGCCGGGCTCGGCCGCCTCGATGGTCTTGATGATGAACTCGGTGGAGCCGACCAGGTCGGCCTTGAGGACGACCTCGTGGGTGCACTCGGGGTGCACGAGGATGTTGATCCCCTCGTGCTTGGCGCGCAGCGCGTCGATGACCTCGGGGGTGAAGCGGCCGTGCACCGAGCAGTGGCCCTTCCACAGGATCATCCGGGCCGACTGCAGCTCCTCGGAGGTGAGGCCGCCGCCGGGCTGGAGCGGGTCCCACACGACGCAGTCGTCGAGGGAGAAGCCCATCTTGAGCACCGCGGTGTTGCGGCCGAGGTGCTGGTCGGGGAAGAACAGGATCTTCGCGTCCGGCTTCTGCTCGAGGGCCCACTCGAGGGCGACATCTGCGTTGGACGACGTGCACACGACGCCGCCGTTGCGGCCGCAGAAGGCCTTGATGTCGGCCGAGGAGTTCATGTAGGTGACCGGCACGATGCTGTCCTGGACGCCGGCGTCGGCCATCGCGTCCCAGGCGTCCTCGACCTGGCCGAGGCGCGCCATGTCGGCCATCGAGCACCCGGCGGCAAGGTCGGGGAGGATCACCTTCTGGGAATCGGCGGTGAGGATGTCGGCCGACTCGGCCATGAAGTGCACGCCGCAGAAGACGATGAACTCGGCGTCCGGCCGGCCGGCCGCGTCGCGCGCGAGCTTGAACGAGTCACCGGTGACATCGGCGAACTCGATGACCTCGTCGCGCTGGTAGTGGTGGCCGAGCACGAACACGCGCTCACCGAGTGCCTCCTTGGCCGCGCGGGCGCGGGCGACGAGGTCGGGGTCGGAGGCGGCGGGCAGGTCGCCCGGGCACTCGACGCCTCGTTCGGAGGTGAGGTCGCGGCCCTTGCCCAGCGGGAGCAGCGGCAGGTCGATGGTGGTCATGCCATCAGTCTATTGGCGACCGATCACAGCAACGAGCCGTGATGCAGGTAGGGCGCTGGCGGCAGCATCCGCCGCAGGCACAGGTAGCCGCTCTGGTGCAGCGACATCCGAGCTGCCAGGCCGACGTCGACAGCCCATTCGTTGACCGTGGTGATGTGGTGCACCGCGACCGTCGAGCCCGGGGCGGACGAGCCGAGCGCCTCCCACATGACGTCCTGCGCCGTACGCCGCGTGGTGGCCGCGAGCAGGGACGGTGAGCCGGTGTCGTCGACGTAGGCGTAGCCCGCACCGTTGGCGCGTTCGCACACGACCAGCCGGAACTGGTCGAGCAACACCTCGTGGTCGGACAGGTGAGCGGCGCCGCGCGTCTGCCGATCGATCGAGTTGAGCAGGTCGATGTCACCGGCCGAACCCTCCCGGGCCCGCTCGACGACCGGGATCGCTCCGCGTTCCACGACTCCCGTGAGGAACATCTGCGGGTGCAGTGTGAAGCCCGCGAGCCGATAGCGGCGTACGGCGCCCGGGTCCGCAGTGGCGGCGAACATGCCGCGAAGGCAACCCCGGCCGTAGTGCATTGCCGCCGCGAGGAGCTGCAGGCCGATCCCTTGCCCCTGGTGGTCCGGCTCGACCGCGAAGGACGACAGGATCCACATCAGCTCGCGCACCCGGGAGGTCGCCCCGCCGACGACCTGCCCGTCGACCTCCGCGACCCAGCAGCCCCCGGGGTCCGTCGTGAGGGTGTGCCGGGTGCGATGGATCCATGCGGTGTTGCGTGACCGGAGGCGTGGCTGCGGGTCGGGCCAGGAGCGCTGGAAGGTGCGGGCGTCGACCTCGTGGTAGCTGGTCGCAGTGATCGCCGCCATGGCCTCGAGGTCGGACTCGCGAGCGGGCCGGATCAGCACCTGGGTCATGCCGTCATCCTGCCCTGCCCTCGAGGCAGGGGTCGGTCGGCATGACCCGACGGGTGCCCCATCGTGGGGGTGCTGGTACCCCACAATCGGGTGCCCAATCTGGGGGATATCAGGCTCGCCCGCGTACACGGACTCCCCCCCGGACGCACAATGATGACCACAAAGTGACCACGAGGTGACCGTAGCTCTGGTCCAGGAAAAGGGGGGGCAATGCCCGAACTGACTTCGACCTTGGTGCCCGTCGTGCCCATGCCCCGGACCGGGGTCCACACCGACCAGGGCCGGTCCACTCGCAGTGTCGTCGTCATCGACGACCACTCCACCTTCGCCGAGCTGCTCAAGTTCGCGATCGACTCGGACTCCGAGCTGCGCTGCCTGGGCGTCGCCGCCGACCTGGTCAGCGGACTGCGCCTGGTGGCCACGCAACAGCCGGACCTGGTGGTCATGGACTACGAGTTCAGCAATGACGAGGGCGACGGGTTGACTGCGACGGCCGCCATCACGTCGCGCTTTCCGGGGATCCACGTGGTGCTCCTGACCGGTCACGCGGACTCGACTCTGGTGCGGCGTGCGGTGGAGGCCCGGGCCAGTTCGGTGCTGCCCAAGAACGGCTCGTTGCGGGACCTCATGGACGCACTGAAGTCGGCGGGGAAAGGTGGCCTGCTGGTACACCCTGGCCTGCTCGGGCCGGCCAAGGGCCCCGCTGGTGGGGGTGATCGCAGGGACCGCACGGAGAACCCGCTCAGCCGCCGGGAGAGGGACGTGCTGGCGATGCTGATGCTGGGGATGCGCAGCGATGCGATTGCGCAAGAACTCGGCATCACGACGAGCACATGCCGCGGCTACATCAAGGCGCTCTTGTGGAAGCTGGGGGCGCACTCACAGCTGGAAGCAGTGGCCATAGCCCGGCGACGGGGCCTTGCACTAGACACATGATCATCCGGGTCCATCACAGGCAACTGACGCACACACCCCGGTCAGTCGTTCAGTCGGCGCTGGCCCGGTTCGCGCTACTCAGCTTCGCGACCCTGGTGCTCCTGGGAATCACGACGGCGCTGGTCAGTCGGCACATCGCCAGGGACGAGGCCATTCGAGATGCTCGCTCCCGCAGTGAGGCCATTGCCCACAGCGTTGCCGCTCCGCTCGTCAATGCAGCGGTTCGGAGCCGGGATCCGGAGGCCATGCGGGCACTGAATGAGGCCATGGAAGCCCGCTTGCGCTACGGCTCGGTCAGTCACATCGTGCTGTGGGACGCACAGGGGCGAGTCCTGTGGGCCGACGACAAACAGGCCGTGGGCAAGCTGTTCGCCTTGACCGACAAACTCGAGGACCTGGTGCTGAGCGGGGGCTCGCTCCTCGTGGAGCCTGGGGAACGCCCCGAGCATCCGGGGCGCGAAGAGGGCGAGCGCGAGCTGTTGGAGGTCTATGTCGCCGGCCTCGACGAGGACAGTGTCCCGTTCCTGTTCGAGGCCTACGTGTCGCCCGAGAGGCTCGATCAGGACTATCAGGCGATCTTTCGCGAGTTGCTGCCCGTGAGCCTGGGCATGCTTCTGCTCCTCGAGTTCGCCACCCTGCCGTTGGCCATCTCGCTGGCCCGCCGCATCGACCGGGTGAACGGTCACCGCTCGACGATTCTCGAGCGGTCCCTGCGGTCGTGGCACGAGGAGCGCCGGGGCCTCGCGCAGGAGCTTCACGACGGGGTGATTCAGGACTTCTCGGCGATCAGCTACGCCCTGCCAGCTGTGATCGACCGGCTGCCGGGCGACGCGTCAGCGGACGCCGCTCGAGACGTCGGACGCCGGATCAACGCCCTCCTGGAGAAGAGCCTGGTGGCCCTGCGGTCCATCGTGGTCGACCTTGCCCCCGCCGAGCTCGACGGTCCTGGGCTTGTCGCGGCGCTGGAGTCGTTGAGAAGCCAAGCCGCCCACGTCGGGCTGGAGGTCTCCGTTCAGGTGGATCCGGACCTGGAACTGGGGGAGACGGTAGGAGGGCTCGTGTATCGCGTCGTTCGCGAGGGGCTGCGCAACGTCGAGAAGCATGCCGAGGCCAGATCTGTGGTCGTCGAGGTCAGCCGCCGTGGCGAACTTGTCGAGGTCCTCGTGACGGACGACGGCCGAGGTGTCGTTTCCGAGGTGGCCGAGGAGGGACACGTGGGGTTGCGTCTGCTCGGGCAGTTCGTCCGGGACCTGGGCGGCACGCTCCATCTCGGCGAAGGCCCGACAGGCGGCGCGGAACTGTGTGTCACGATCCCTGTTGCCTTGCCGGGACTCAGCGACGATCCCGGCTGAGCGTGAAGCTCCGAACGCTGGGCAACGCACCCCGTATGGGGGGTGCCGGGGTGCGTTGCTGTCTGGGGGGATGGAGCCGTCGCGGTCCTGAGGACGAGACGCTCTCGACACGACGGCGCGGGGCATCCGTGCGTTGCCGCACTCAGGACGAGCTCCCGCGCTGGTGGTGGGCAGGTGGGTCGTCGAGTGTCAGAGCAGGGCGCACGCCCCACGCCGTGATGGTCAGCGCCACCATGGTGATGGCGACCGTCAACCATCGACCGGGGGAACGAGCCGACCTTCTTCCTGCTTCGGCGGTGATCGGGGCAGTGGAGACTGCGGTACGCCACGCCAGGGCGGCCGCTCCGAGCTCGAGCAGGCAGCTCGCCAGGTCCGGCACCCCTACGGCCTCCGGCACGCGTAAGTCGGCCGGCCCCACAGGAAGGCCCACCGTTCGAGAAACCAGCCAGACAGCGACGGTGACGACACCGGTCAGCACCACGGCCTGGGCTGTTCGCCGTCCCCAGGCATAGATGACGGCCAGAGCCAACGCCGTCTCCACGCCCACGAGCGCCAGGAAGAACAGTCCTGCCACCACCCATTGGGCGAGGTGCTCACCCATCACGGTGCTGTGGATGAGCGCCGAGCCACCCAGGGCGACGCAGGCCCCTGGGCGAGCGGACGCCCAGAAGCCCAGGTCGTCGAGTTCGCGTCGAGTGCTCGTCATCAGCGGAGGGTGCGCGCGCGGTGGAGATTGCCTCGACGGCGCCCGGCTCAGCATGTGCTTCCGTCGACCAGGAGGAACGAACAGGTGGTCGCGGGGTCCAGCACTCGTTGCAGTCCCCACACGCCGACCGCCGTGAAGGGGCGTCGCACGTCGCCGTAGAAGTAGTCGCCGGGCTGACGAGCGGTGCCTCCTGCGCCACCGAGCACATCGGCGTCCACCGTCTCCCACGGCCCCATCCCCTGCGTGGCGGTGAGGTTCGACATCTCCAGGAACCGGTCGCGAGGCCACTGGAGGCCGCCCAATCCGAACACGTGGGCGTTCTCGCTTCCCGGTGAGACCAGCACGTGCACGAGCATGGGGTCGCCGGCGTACGCCCTGAGCCACGGGACAGTCCCAGGGTCCCGGAAGGCTTGGGGTCCGTCGCCGGCAGGAGCCGCTTGATAGTTCACCAGTGACCGCCCGGCCCGTGCGTCGGTCGGATAGGGCATG
>NZ_JANPEO010000444.1:0-8303 GCF_031422975.1 Nocardioides sp.
CGGCTCCCACTCGCCGTCGGCGCGATAGCCGTAGCGGGTCCCGGCGCGAAGCCCGGGGACGGCACAGTGCCAGATGCCGAGCGAGTGCTCGGTCAGCTCGATGCGCTCCTCGGTGTCGTCGTCACCGAACAGGCACAGCCACGCCGCAGTGGCGCGCGGCGCGTAGACGGCGAAGTTGGTCGCCTCGGCCGTCCAGGTCGCGCCGAGCGGCCAGTTGCGCCCGGGCCAGAGCGCCGTCGTCTCGTCTGCGTGGTCCCACATTCCAGGTGTCACCCGGGCATTCTCCACGCCCGTAACTCCCGCACGCGGACCCGCGCACGGGTCGGACACCGTGCAGGGCCGAAGATGGGGCAGGACGACCAGTGACACGAGCGAGAGGTGCAGCGATGACAGCGAGCGATGCAGGGCAGCAGCAGGACTTCGTCCGACTCGAGGTGGCCGACGGGATCGGCACCATCCGGCTCGACCGGCCGAAGATGAACGCCATCAGCTTCGCCGTACAGGCCGGACTGCAGGCCGCGGCGGAGGAGGCCACCGAGCGGGACGACGTCAAGGCCGTGGTGGTCTACGGAGGGGAGCGGGTCTTCGCGGCCGGCAACGACGTCAAGGAGATGCTCGACCTGTCCTATGGCGACATGGTCAAGGCCTCCGCATCCGTTCAGGGCGCCGTGACCGCGATCGCGCGCATTCCCAAGCCCGTCGTGGCCGCCGTGCGCGGCTACGCCCTTGGCGGCGGGTGCGAGCTCGCGCTGGCGGCAGACTTCCGGATCGCGGCGTCGGACAGCACGTTCGGGCAGCCCGAGGTGCTCCTCGGCATCATCCCGGGCGCCGGTGGCACCCAGCGGCTCGCGCGTCTGATCGGGCCCAGCAGGGCAAAGGACCTGATCTTCACCGGCCGGTTCGTCCAGGCCGACGAGGCGCTCGCCCTCGGCATGGTCGACCGGGTCGTCGCGCCCGAGGAGGTGTACGACGCAGCGCTGGCCTGGGCCGGACAGTTCTCCGGGGCCGCCAGCCTGGCCATCCGGGCGGCCAAGACCTGCATCGACCGTGGCCTCGAGACCGACCTCGACACGGGCCTGGAGATCGAGCAGATGCTGTTCGCGGCAGTCTTTGCCACCGAGGACCGTGCCATTGGCATGCGGTCGTTCGTTGAGAGCGGGCCGGGCCAGGCCACGTTCGTGGCACGGTAGAGCACGCACAACCGACGAAAGGACCCACGTGGCCAAGGACACGACCGAAACTCAGGGCAACCGCAAGGAGGGCAAGGGGCGCGCCGCGTCCGCCGCCTCGGCGTTGCGCGCGCGCATCGCCCAGGTGATCTGGCTGGTCTGCGTGCTGGCCGCGCTGACCCTCGCGCTCGGAGCGCTCCTGATCGCGCTCAAGGCCAACCGGGACAACGGCCTGGTGCAGTTCGTCCTCGACGCCGCTGACACCGTCGACCTGGGTGTCTTCTCCAAGGACGAGGGGATCAAGCAGTTCAAGGGCTCCAGTGCGGAGATCAAGAACGCCCTGTTCAACTGGGGGATCGGAGCGATCGCCTGGCTGATCGTCGGGCGCATCCTCGACCGGATCATCCGCCCCTGACGCACTCGCGTGAGGGAGACCTCGGGCACCTCGACGGCCGGCCGGTCGCGGGGCCGTCACGCTCGCCGTGGACGCCGGTTGTGAGCAACCCCACCGCGGCCACTGTTCCGCGGTGGGGTTACTCGCTTGTAACCTCACCAGCACAATCCTCGGATTCGAGTGGGCCGGATGGCTCGAGGGAATCAACATCACAGGAGGGGCCGCGAGGCCACACACCATGAACATTGTCGTCTGTGTGAAGTACGTACCCGACGCGACTGCCGATCGGCATTTCGAACAGGACAACACCGTGGACCGCGTCGGCGTGGACGGGCTGCTGTCCGAGCTGGACGAGTACGCCGTCGAGCAGGCCCTGCAGATCAAGGAGAAGATCGGTGGCGAGGCCGCTGATCACACCGTGACCGCGCTGTGTGTCGGTCCCGAGAAGGCCGTCGACGCCGTCCGCAAGTCGCTGCAGATGGGTGCCGACCGAGCCGTCCACGTCCTCGACGAGGCGATCGCCGGCTCCGACGCCGTGGCGACCTCGCTCGTGCTGGCCAAGGCGGTCCAGAAGATCGGTGAAGATCGGCCCATCGACCTGATCGTCTGCGGCATGGCCTCGACCGACGCCTCGATGAGCGTCGTGCCGGCCATGCTGGCCGAGCGGCTCAACCTGCCGCAGGTCACCCTCGCCTCGGTCGTGGAGGTCCAGGGCGACCAGGTCCGGATCAAGCGCGACAACGAGGGCTCCACCGAGGTCATCGGCGCGACGATGCCGATCGTGCTCTCGGTGACCGACCAGACGGGCGAGGCTCGCTACCCGTCCTTCAAGGGCATCATGGCCACAAAGAAGAAGCCGCTGGAGACCTTCTCGCTGGCCGACCTCGGCATCGAGGCCGACCAGGTCGGCCTGTCGGTGGCCTGGTCCCAGGTCGAGGACACCACCGCCCGCCCGCCGCGCACCGCCGGCGAAGTCGTCACGGACGAGAACGGCTCGGGCGCCGTCGCGCTGGCCGACTTCCTCGCCTCCAAGAAGTTCATCTAAGGGAGCATCGCCATGTCTGAAGTCCTCGTTGTCATCGACCACGCCGACGGCGTGGTCAAGAAGCCGACGTACGAACTCCTCACGATCGCCCGCCGCCTGGGTGAGCCGTCGGCCGTGTTCTTCGGCGCGGCCGACCAGGCCGACGAGGTGGCGTCGCTGGTCAAGGCGTACGGCGCGGAGAAGATCTACGTCATCGACGATACCGAGCTGAAGGGCTACCTCGTGGCCCCGAAGGCGGAGGCCCTGCAGCAGCTCGCCGAGAAGACCGCTGCTGCTGGTGGAGTGGCCGCGATCCTGATCCCCTCGTCCTTCGAGGGCAAGGAGGTCGCGGCCCGCCTCGCGATCAAGATCGGGTCCGGCCTGATCACCGACGCGGTCGACGTGCAAGAAGGTCCCGTCACCACGCAGAGCGTGTTCGCGGGCAACTTCACCGTCACCGCGAAGGTCACCCAGGGCACCCCGATCATCACCGTGAAGCCCAATGCCGCCGCCCCCGAGGAGGCCGCCGGCGCCGGTGTCGTGGAGACGTTCACACCGACCATCTCCGACGGCGCCAAGACCGCGCAGATCATCGCCACGCAGCCGCGTCAGGCGACCGGTCGCCCCGAGCTCACCGAGGCCGCGATCGTGGTCTCCGGTGGTCGTGGCACGGGGGGCAACTTCGAGCCGATCGAGAAGTTCGCCGACTCGCTCGGTGCCGCCGTGGGCGCCTCGCGTGCCGCCGTCGACTCGGGCTGGATGCCGCACGCGTTCCAGGTCGGCCAGACCGGCAAGACCGTCTCCCCGCAGCTCTACGTCGCCAACGGCATCTCCGGTGCGATCCAGCACCGCGCCGGCATGCAGACCTCGAAGACGATCGTGGCCGTCAACAAGGACAACGAGGCCCCGATCTTCGAGCTCGTCGACTTCGGTGTCGTGGGAGACCTGCACTCGGTCCTCCCGGCGGCTACCGAGGAGATCGTCAAGCGCAAGGCCTGATCTTCCGGCCTCGTACGCCGAACGCCCCCGACCATCCTCCGGGCTCGGGGGCGTTTCGCGCGTGCTGGCCCGGACGTGCCTGCGCCTCCCGCGCGCCTGTCAGATGTCACCCGTCCTTTTGCGAGAGTGAGACGTCTGAGCGCTCCGGGTGGTGGCGACCTACGCTGACAACCATGAGCAGTGCCTATGACGCCGACGGCGTGCGTGAGGTTGCCACGCGTGCCCGGATCGCCAGCCACGACCTGGCGCTCGCGACCCGGGCGAGCAAGGACGCCGCGCTCCATGCGATGGCCGACGCCCTGCTGGTGTCGGCCCCGGCGATCCTCGCGGCCAACGCCGAGGACGTCGCCCGCGCCGAGGACAACGCGACTCCGTCCAACATCATCGACCGGCTGCGGCTCACCGACGAGCGGCTCGGGGCGATGGCGGCGGGGCTGCGCGAGGTCGCGGGCCTCGCCGACCCGGTGGGTGAGGTGGTGCGCGGCTCGACGCTGGCCAACGGGCTCGAGCTGCGACAGATCCGGGTGCCCTTCGGGGTGGTCGGGATGATCTACGAGGCGCGCCCCAACGTCACCGCCGACGCCGCCGGCATCTGCCTGAAGTCCGGCAACGCGGTGCTGCTGCGCGGTTCGTCCAGCGCCCGCTCGAGCAACGCCGCCATCGTGGCCGCACTGAGGTCGGCCCTGCTGTCGGCGGGACTCCCCGAGGACGCCGTACAGCTGGTGCCCGGAGACTCGCACGAGTCGGTCAAGGCGCTGATGCGCGCGCGCGGCCTCGTCGACGTGCTGATCCCCCGCGGGGGAGCGGGCCTGATCCGCAGCGTCGTCGAGGAGGCATCCGTGCCGGTCATCGAGACCGGCGTCGGCAACTGCCATGTGTACGTCGACGCGTCGGCCGACCTCGACCAGGCGCTCTCGATCGTGGTGAACGCCAAGACCCACCGCACCAGCGTGTGCAACGCGGCGGAGTCGCTGCTCGTGCACGCCGACATCGCCGACGACTTCCTGCCGCAGGTCATCGACGCGCTGCACGCGCACGACGTCACGATCCACGGCGACGACCGCTTCACGGAGTACGACGGGGTGGTCGAGGCGACCGAGGAGGACTACGGCACGGAGTATCTCTCGCTCGACATCTCGGCGGCTGTGGTCGACGACGTCGAGGCCGCGATCGAGCACATCCGCGCCCACTCCAGCGGTCACAGCGACGCCATCGTGGCGCGCGACCAGGGCACCATCCGCCGCTTCATCGCGGCGGTCGACTCCGCAGCCGTGCTGGTCAACGCCTCCACCCGCTTCACCGACGGTGGTGAGTTCGGGTTCGGCGCCGAGATCGGCATCAGCACCCAGAAGCTGCACGCCCGCGGGCCGATGGGGCTGCCGGAGATGACGTCGACCAAGTACGTCGTCATCGGTGACGGCCACATTCGTTGAGGGCGGGCGCGGCCGATAGGATGCCGCCCATGTCGTTGAGCGCCCTGAGCATCGCAGCTGCCGAGACCACCGCCGGTGAGCCCGCCGTCCACCCCTATGTCATCGGCGCGCTCGCGCTGGCGATCCTGCTGGGCCTGCTGCTGGCCCTCATCACCTTCGGCGGCGGGCGCGAGCACAGCTGATGAGGCGCGTCGGGGTCATGGGTGGCACCTTCGACCCCATCCACCACGGTCACCTCGTGGCCGCGTCCGAGGTCCAGGCCTGGTTCGACCTCGATGAGGTCATCTTCGTGCCCACCGGTGCGCCGTGGCAGAAGGCCGATCGTGATGTGTCGCCGGCCGAGGATCGCTACCTCATGACCGTGGTGGCCACCGCTGCCAACCCGCGCTTCAACGTCTCCCGAGTCGACATCGACCGCCCGGGGCCGACGTACACCATCGACACCCTCCGCGACCTGCGGGCCAAGATGCCCGATGCGGAGCTCTACTTCATCACCGGCGCCGATGCGCTGGCCGACATCTTCACCTGGCGCGACGCCGAGGAGATCTTCGAGCTCGCCCGGTTCGTCGGCTGCACGCGACCGGGCTACGAAATGGACAAGTCCACCCTGGATGCGATCCCCTCGGATCGCGTGACCATGGTCGAGATCCCCGCGCTGGCGATCTCCTCCACCGATTGCCGCGACCGCAAGCGTCGCGGCGAACCCGTCTGGTACCTCGTGCCGGACGGTGTCGTGCAGTACATCGCCAAGCACGACCTCTACGCCTCCTCCACAGTCAAGGACCCGTTATGACCGCCACCGACCACGCCCTCGAGCTCGTCCAGATCGCCGCTCAGGCGGCCGTCGACAAGCTCGCCCTGCAGGTCATCGCCTTCGACGTCAGCGTGCAGCTGGCGATCACCGACGCCTTCGTGCTGGCCTCGGCCGCCAACGAGCGCCAGGTCAACGCCATCGTCGACGAGGTCGAGCACAAGCTGCGCGAGGCCGATGCCAAGCCGATCCGTCGCGAGGGTCAGCGCGAGGGTCGCTGGGTGCTGCTGGACTACGGCGAGATCGTTGTGCACGTCCAGCACGAGGACGAGCGCCAGTTCTACGCCCTCGAGCGACTGTGGCGCGACTGCCCGTCGATCAAGGTTCCGCAGCCGGGACCGCCTGCCGCCGACGCGTGACACGCACGCTGATCCTGCTCCGCCACGGCCAGACCGCGTGGAATGCCGAAGGCCGCGCCCAGGGGCACACGGACGTACCGCTCGACGAGGTCGGGCGCGCGCAGGCGGCCGCCGCGGCGCCGGTGATCGCTGCCCTCGCCCCGGTGTTCATCCGCTCGTCCGACCTGGCGCGAGCAGCTGAGACGGCCGATTCCCTGGCCGTCGCCTGCGGGCTGCGGGTCGCTCGTGACCCGCGCCTTCGCGAGTACGACGTGGGGGAGCGCGCAGGCCTGACGATCCCCGAGTTCGCGGCAGCCTTTCCCGACGCCCACGCACGCTGGGCGGCGGCGGGCGGGTCGTTCGAGAACGCCGACTCGGTGGCTGGTGCCGAGTCGACGTCGGACGTGCTGGCGCGGATGCTGCCGGCTCTCCGGTCGGCGTCTTCGGACCTGGCTCCGGGCGAGACCGGGGTGGTCGTGGGCCACGGCGCAGCCCTGCGCGTGGCCCTGCTGGCACTGCTCGGGTGGGACGCCTCGGCCTCCGCCAACCTCCGCACCCTCGACAACTGCGGGTGGGCCACGGTGGACGACAGCGCCCCCGGCGACGGGGTCCGGCTGGCGGCGTACAACCGGGTTGCACCCGATTTCACATCTGCCGGGAGCGTTGGCTAAGATTCCGCGAGTTGTCCGACGCAGCATTGGTCGGGCAGTCCCCGATGGGGGTGTGGCGCAGCTGGTAGCGCATCTGCATGGCATGCAGAGGGTCAGGGGTTCGAGTCCCCTCACCTCCACCATCACCGCAGGTCAGGCCACGTTCTGGATCCTCACAGAGGAGAAGGACCGTGGTCACTGCACATTTATTGCACAGTTTGCAACCCATTCTCGGCCTGTTTCGGGCCGACCAGCAGACCGCTCGGCGGAGTTCGGCCGGGTTCGCGCACCTGAGGTGCATGGATACCTCAACCACCTCACCTGCCCCGACCACTCTGCACGAGGACGGCGTCCTCGTCACCGGCGTCTTTGAGCCGGCGCTGTCCGTGCAGCAACTCGCTGAGGAACTGCACGTCAGTGCCCAGACGATCTACGACCTGCGCAGCCAGGGCCGAGGTCCGACCGGCTTCCGTGTCGGACGCCATCTGCGCTTTCGCAAGTCCGAGATCGACGCCTGGCTCGCCCGGCTCGAGTGCGAGGACTCCGTTCGACACCCGGGCGGTGGGATGCGATGAGCGGGCGACCACGCCTCGGCATAGGCACCTACGGCGCCATCCACGTGGTCCAGGTGGGTCGTGGACGGTTCACGGCGCACACCCGCTACAGGGACACCGACGGCTGCTTGCGGCAGGTGAGGGCGACCTCGACCTCACGCAGCAACGCCGTCTCGGAGCTCAAGAACAGGCTGCTCACGTGGCCTGGCTACGGGCGCGGCGGGATGCTCAGCCTGACCAGTCCATTCGGGGATCTTGCGGAGCTCTGGCTTGCTGACCTGGCGTTACGAGAGATCTCGGAGGGCACCAAGAAGAACTACCGCGACGACGTTCGGGTCCATGTGCGGCCGTTCTTCGACAACTACACCCTCGGCGAGATCACCACCGGCAGGGTCGAGTCCTTCTTGAAGGCCGAGCGGGTGATGTCGTACTCGCGGGCGAAGCATGCCCGCACGATGCTCAATCTCTTGTTCGGGTTCGCGCTGCGTCACGACGCCATTGCCCGCAATCCGGTGGAGGGCACCTCCCCGCTACGCAAGCCGAAGGGCTCGCCGGAGGCGCTCACGCTCGACCAGATCCAGCGGATCCGGGCGGCTGCGGCGATCTGGCGGACCGGCCCGAGTGTCAAGGGGCCCAAGCCCGACGGCATCGTCCGCGACGCGCTCGAGGTGCTGCTCGGTACGGGCCTGCGACCAGGAGAGGCGCTCGCGCTCAGGCCGGTGGACATCGAGGACGGTCGGAAGGGCATGGTCGCCCAGGTCACCGGCACTGTCGTCTACCGCCAGTGCAGCGGAACTTTCCGCCAGGCCCACCCGAAGACCGACGCATCAGCACGCACGATCCCGGTGCCCGACTTCGCCGCTGTCGTGATCAGGCGACGCGTGAGCAAGATGGACCCGTCGCACTCGACGTGGACGATCTTCCACAACCG
>NZ_JANPEO010000445.1:0-1531 GCF_031422975.1 Nocardioides sp.
CGGGTCGTCATGCCCGACTACCCCCTCGCGCCGGAGCACACCTGGCGCGACAGCCACGATGCCCTCGTCGAGCAGGCGGCACGCTTCGCCACCCAGCCCGGCGGCATGGTCCTTGCCGGCGACTCGGCCGGTGGCGGCCTCGCCCTGGCTCTGGCGCTGTCGATGCGCGAGCGTGAGCTGACGCCGGCGACGCACCTCGTCCTGCACGCGCCCTGGGTCGACCTGACCACCAGCACTCCGGAGACCAGGGCGCTCGACGCCATCGACCCGTGGCTCTCCTACTCCAAGGTCACTGCGTACGCCGCGTGGTGGGCCGGCTCCGCCGACGACCTCGGCCGCCCGGAGGTGTCGCCCGCCCTCGCCGACCTGCACGACCTGCCGAGGGCGCTGCAGCTCTACGGCTCCCGCGACCTGCTCGCTCCCGGCTGCCGGCTGCTGGCGCGCCGAGCCGCGGACGCAGGCTGGGACCTGACCAGCATCGAGGAGCGCGACCTGATCCACGTCTACGGGATCATGCCGTTCATCCCGGAGGCCCGTCGGGCCACTCAACAGATCGTCGACTTCCTGACGTGACGATCAGCGTCCACACGTTCGACGACCTCGACGCCCGTACGGCCTACGCGCTGTGGCGGCTGCGACAGCAGGTGTTCGTGGTCGAGCAGCAGTCGCCGTACCCCGATCTCGACGGTCGCGACCTCGAGCCGACCACCCGGCACCTGCTGGCCACCGACGGGGACGAGCTGGTCGCCTGTCTGCGGGTGCTCGACGACGGGACGCACGCGCGGATCGGCCGTGTCGTCGTCACCCCGGCCGCCCGCGGCCGAGGGCTCGCCCGCGACCTGATGGCCGCAGCACTGGCCGAGATCGGCGAGCGTGAGATCCGGCTGGACGCGCAAACGGCACTGACGCAGTGGTATGCCCGCTACGGCTTCGAGGCCAACGGGCCGGAGTTCGTCGAGGACGGCGTCGCACACCGGCCGATGGTGCGTCAGGCGCCGTAGCTCACGACGCCGTCGACCTCGGCGCGGGACACGTCCCCGCGGGCGACCAGGAGCTCGAGGTGCGCGCGGGTCTCCAGGGTGGCGAGCGCCGCGTTGAACACGTCGAGGTCCTTGAGCAGGTGCTCGTGCCGAGTCCACGGCAGCACGCTGGCCACGTCGTACGCCGTCTGCGACCCGGCTTCGATCGCCGCGACGCACAGGTCGAGCCGCACCTCGTGGTGCGCGAGGAGCTCGTCGACCCGGGCGTAGGACGACGGGGCGACCGGACCGTGGGCGGGCAGGAGCGTCATGTCGGGCAGCCCGCGCACCTTGGTGAGCGAGGCCATGAAGTCGCCGAGCGGCTGCTCGGCCAGCGCCGGCTCGAAGCCGATCGAGGGCGTGATGGTCGGCAGCACGTGATCGCCCGCGAAGAGCAGGCCCGCCGGCCTGTCGGCGAAGACGTAGTGACCCTGCGTGTGGCCGGGAGTGTGGACCGCGTCGATGGTGCGGTCGCCGACGGTGAGCGCGACGTCGGCGGTGAGCCACTCGTC
>NZ_JANPEO010000446.1:0-1785 GCF_031422975.1 Nocardioides sp.
GACGGAGGTCACCGGCAACGACGAGTCGGCCGGCAGGTCCAGCGACGACGGCGCGACACCACGCGCCACGAGCTCTGCGCCCAGGGCGGCGACCATCGCCCCGTTGTCGGTGCACAGCCCCGGCCGGGGCACCCGGACCCGGATCCCGTGCGCTTCGGCCCGCTCGGTGGCCATCGCCCGCAGCCGGCTGTTGGCCGCGACCCCGCCGCCGATCAGGATGTCCTCGATGCCGAAAGTCCGGGCGGCGTCGAGCGCCTTGCGCGTGAGGACGTCGCACACGGCCTCCTGGAAGGAGGCGGCCACATCGGCGACGTTGATGGTGATCCCGTCCCGCTGCTGCGCCTCCACCCACCGGGCCACTGCCGTCTTGAGCCCGGAGAAGGAGAAGTCGAACCGGTGGCGCTCGAGGTCCTTGCGGGCGGTGAGTCCGCGCGGGAAGTCGATCGCGACGCTGTTGCCGCTGGCCGCGGCCCGGTCGATGTGCGGGCCGCCGGGGAACGGGAGCCCGAGCAGTCGGGCGACCTTGTCGAAGGCCTCGCCGGCCGCGTCGTCGATGGTCGACCCCAGTGGATCCACGCCGAGGGTCACGTCCTCGACCCTGAGCAGGCTGGAGTGGCCCCCCGAGACGAGCATGGCCAGGCAGGGCTCGGGCAAGGGCCCGTGCTCGAGCTGGTCCACGGCGACATGCGCGGCGAGGTGGTTGACGCCGTACAGCGGCTTGCCCAGACCGATCGACAGCGCCTTCGCGCTCGCGACCCCCACCAGCAGCGCGCCGGCGAGGCCCGGGCCGGATGTCACGGCGATCGCGTCGATGTCGGTGAGCCGGATGCCGGCGGTCTCGCAGGCGCGCTCGATGGTGGGCACCATCGCCTCGAGGTGAGCCCGGCTGGCGACCTCGGGCACGACGCCGCCGAAGCGGGCATGCTCCTCGACGCTGCTGGCCACGGCATCGGCCAGCAGGGTGTGCCCGCGCACGATGCCGACGCCGGTCTCGTCGCAGGAGGTCTCGATGCCGAGCACGAGGGGTTCGTCGCTCATCGCTCCATCCTTGCCGATGCTTGGTCAGCGGTGCCGAGCACCCGGCCCAGCACGAGCGCGTCCGAGCCGTCGCGGTAGTAGCGGGGGCGGACGTCGATCCTGCTGAATCCGTGGTGCCGGTAGAAGCCGATCGCGGGGTGGTTGGCGGCGCTCACCTCCAGCATCATCCGATCCGCGTCGCCCGGATGGGCCAGTAGGTCCTCCAGCAGCGCAGTGGCGACGCCGGCACGCCGGTGATGCGGCGCGACCCCGATGCGCTGGAGGTCCACCACGTCGCCGATCGACCTGGAGACGCCGTAGCCGCTCACCTCGTCCTCCGCCGCCACCACGAAGCGGCGTCCGGGGCCGACCAGCTCGGCGTGCAGGGCCGCTGCGTCCCAGGCGTCAGCGCCGAACAGCTCGACCTCCAGCGCAGCCACGCTGGCGAGGTCGGCCTCTGTTGCGAGCCGGATCATGCGCCGGGAGTCACGCGCTTGCGAGGCGCGTTGGCGACAGCGTCGGGCCGGCGCAGGTAGAGCGGCTCCGGGTCGAGCAGCTCGGCGCGTTCCTCGGCCACGACCCTCGCCAGCCACCCGGCACTCGGACGGCTCGGGGACACGGCGTTGGCGAAGTGCTCGGGGTAGAGCAGGGCACCCTCCCCCGCCACCGGGAGCGAGCTCGCCACATCCGCCGGCCTGGAGACGACGGGGCCGTCGAGACGACGGCCCAGGTCGTCGTACGCCGCAAGGTAGACCTCCTTGCGGCGGG
>NZ_JANPEO010000447.1:0-2739 GCF_031422975.1 Nocardioides sp.
GTGGCCGAGAAGTTCCTCGCCTGACTGAATGGGTGTCCCGTGACCATGCCCACGTACTGGTTCTCGCCATTCCCGTCGCGAGTTCCGAACCCTTCGATACCGTGGTGGGTCACTCCCCCTGAGAAGGCCGACCGTTGATCATCGAGCGCGATCTCACGCCCTACGTCGTCTACTCCGGCGACCCCGTGCTCCGCGCGCTGGAGAAGATCACCGCCAACAAGGCCCGGGTGATCTTCCTCGTCGACGCTCACGGCCATCTCGACGGCGTCCTGTCCGACGGCGACTTCCGGCGCTGGGTCAGTGGCGGTGCGCGGCTCGACGTCGACGTACCCGCACTCGAGGCCGCCAACACGACGCCGCGGAGCCTGCCCATCGGCAGCAGCCCCGCCGAGATCGCGCACGCCTTCGGCTCCGGCATCGACCACGTGGCCCTCGTCGACGAGCGCCACCACCTCGTCGCGATCGCGATCAACCGCGCCGACGAGCTGCGCATCGGCCGCCACCTCGTGGCCCACGACGCGCCCACCCTCGTGATCGCCGAGATCGGCATCAACCACCAGGGCGACATCGACCTGGCGAAGCGGCTGGTCGACGAGTCCAAGCTCGCCGGCGCGGACATCGTGAAGTTCCAGCTGCGCGACATGGAGGCGCTCTACCGCCAGGGCTCCGCCGGATCGGGCGGCGAGGACCTCGGCCCGCAGTACACCCTCGACCTGCTCGCGAAGTACAACCTCGACGCCGACCATCTCTTCACGGTCTTCGACCACTGTGCCGAGGTCGGGGTCGACGTGATGTGTACGGCGTGGGACCCGCGCAGCGTCGACCGGTTGGTCGACTACGGCGTGCCGTCGCTGAAGGTCGCCTCCGCCGACATGACCAACCACGCGCTGCTGCGACACATGGCGGCGTCGGGGACGCCGATGGTGATCTCAACCGGCATGTCGACCGAGGGCGAGATCCGCGAGACCATCGAGGTGATGCGCTCGACCGGGGTCGCGCACGCCTTCCTGCACTGCCAGTCGACCTATCCCGCCCCGTTCAAGGACCTCAACCTCGCCTACCTCACGCGGCTGGCCGAGCTGGCCCAGACCCCGGTCGGCTACTCCGGCCACGAGCGCGGCTTCCACGTGCCGGTCGCCGCCGTGGCGCTGGGTGCGCGCATCATCGAGAAGCACGTCACCGTCGATCGTGACCTCGAGGGCAACGACCACAAGGTCAGCCTGCTGCCCGAAGAGTTCGCCGAGATGGTGCAGCGGATCCGCGAGATCGAGGAAGCCCTCGGCTCCACCGCGCCGCGCGCGGTGTCCACCGGCGAGATGATGAACCGCGTCAACCTCGCCAAGTCGCTCGTCGCCACCCGCCGGATCGAGGTCGGCGAGGTGCTCACGGCCGCAGACGTCGACATCAAGAGCCCCGGTCGCGGGCTCCAGCCCAACGCCTTCGACAAGCTCGTCGGCCGCACCGCCAACCGCGCGCTCGATGCCGGCGACTTCTTCTACGCCACCGACCTCGGGGACGGCGTGCCGACCGGCCGCGACTATGCCTTCCAACGGCCGTGGGGACTGGCCGTGCGCTACCACGACATCGAGGCGATGACGCGGGACACGACCCCCGACTTCCTGGAGTTCCACTTCTCCTACAAGGACGTCGACCTGCCGGTGGCCGAGGTGTTCGAGAAGTACCCCGACGGACTCCCGATGGGCTTCACGACGCACTCCCCCGACCTCTTCGCCGGCGACTTCCTGCTCAACCTCGCCTCCGACGACGACGCCCACTGGGAGCGGTCGATCCGCGAGCTCCAGCGCGTCGTCGACACCACCCGCGAGATGCAGAAGCACTTCCGCCGTCCGGCCGACGCCCGAGCCGACGAGCAAGGTCCGGTGATCGTGGCCAGCCTCGGCGGCTTCACCACCGACGCCTTCGTCGCCCCTGCCGAGCGGCAGGCGATGTATGCCCGGGTGGCCGCAGGGCTGGCGCGCATCGACGACTCCGGCGTGCGCCTCTGCGCGCAGACGCTGCCCCCCTACCCCTGGTACATGGGTGGCCAGCTCTACTGCAACCTCTTCGTCGACCCGCGCGACACCGCCGACTTCGCGGCGACGTACGACCGGCGGCTCTGCTTCGACGTCTCCCACTCCAAACTGGCGGCGAACTACCTCGGCATGTCCTTCGCCGAGGCGACCGACCTCTTGGCCCCGCACACCGAGCACCTCCACCTCGTCGACGCGACCGGCGTCGACGGCGAGGGCGTGCAGGTCGGCGACGGAGAGATCGACTGGCCGGTCCTGGCCCAGCAGCTCGACGCGCACGCGCCGGGGGTCAGCTTCATCCCGGAGATCTGGCAGGGACACGTCAACGACGGCGAAGGCTTCTGGATCGCCCTGGAGCGACTCGAGCAATGGTTCTGACCGCACCCATCGCCCTGTGGGTGATCCCGGTCGGTGACCTGGCCGGCGTGGCCCGCCACGCGCTCGACGTCGCCAGCACCGGCATCCCCGGCTGGCGGCTGGTCTTCCTCACTCCGCCGGGCGAGCTGCCGGGCGAGCTGCGAGCCGCGGGTGCCGCCGTGCTCGAGCAGCCCTTCGGGCCGGACCACGGGCTGCGCACCTCGATCGCGACGCTGCGCCACGCGGTCCGCACTCTGCGACCGGCGGTCGTGCACTCGCACCTGGCCTACGCCGACATTGCCGCCGCCCTCGTCGGTGGCGCGACCCTGATTTCGACCGAGCACGGCATCGC
>NZ_JANPEO010000448.1:0-2803 GCF_031422975.1 Nocardioides sp.
GCGGCACCCGGTCCGGCGTTGTCCTGCCGGATGACCTGGACACCCGGCGCGGCGACCTCGGCCAGCACCTTCAGCGTCTCCTTGTCGGTGGACCCGTCGTCGACGACGATCACCTCGACCTGCGGATGCGTCTGCTGACGAGCGCTGAGGACCGCCTCCCGAAGGACTGGCCCGCTGTTGTAGCAGGGCACAACCACGGTCACACCGGGCAGATCTTCTAGGTCGTCGGCCGCGGTCATGGGCCTATCGTCGGCACTCGTCACCGGCCGATGATCCCATCCGGCATCGTATTCGGGCCGGATCCACCGGCCCCACCCTCTATCGTGGCGCCGGTGAGCAGCGTGCCGACTCTTCCCCACCTGCGAGCCCGGGCTCTCGACATCGTCCGCCGCGGACCGCGCACCGTACTGTGGACCGAGCCCCGACTTGGCCTCGGCAACTTCCTCTACCACTGGCTCCAGGTGAGCAAGCTCCGCGAGACCGGGGGGAGCGCGGTGGCCCTGCGCAGCGGCGAGATGGACCCGTGGTTGCCCTACTTTCCCGAGATCGAGCGCGACTACACCGTGGCGCGTGATGAGGTCCGGATAAGCGACCGACGCCAGCCGGGCTTCTTCCAGGGCTGGGGTATCCACTACTGGCCCGAGCATGTGGAGCGGTTCGTCGACTTTGCGCTGCGCCAGACGACCCTCCCGGTGCGACCCGATCCCGACGCAGAGCAGGTAGTTGTCAATGTCCGCCGCGGCGACTACTTCGAACCCGAATTCGCTCGACGCTACGCCTTCGACCATGAGGCCTACCTGCACGTCGCCCTCGAACGAACGTCGCGTCTCGGCGCGCCTGTGCGTCGCATCCACGTCGTCTCCGACGACATCGCCTGGTGTCGCACAGCCCTGGCCTGGCTCGGCGACGACGCCGAGGTCACCTTCGCCGCCGACGCCCCGACGCCGGCTGACGACTTCGCGACTCTGGCCAGTGCCCGCCGGCTGATCCTGACCAACTCGACGTTCGGCTACTGGGCCGCGCACCTCAGCAACGGGCTGTACGGCGACAACCACCAGCACGTCGTCGTGCCGTGGTTCCACGACCGCGCCGTGTGGTCGGGCGCCTCGTACCACCTCAACCCGGCCTGGACTGTGGTGAGAGACATCCCGGGAGGTTGGGATGTCCCCTCCTCCAGTCGCGGCTAGCGCAGCCTCACCATCCCGCGGACGAACCGGGACGCGCGGCCGTATGCGGGCGACTTCCTGGCCACGTCGACCAACGCGGGCGACTGCCTCTGCCTCGCGAGGTGGTGGAACCGTTCAACTTGCTCCATCACACCGTCTTGTCTACTCATGTCTGACGACACAGCAACGATGTTGTACTGACCCGGCGACTGAACATCTCGCGCCACCGGGACGAGCCCTGCTTCCAACAGTGTGCCAAGCACGTCGACCGCGAGCGCCTGCTCGTGCCACATCTCCACGTCCTCGACCTCGATCTTGAGGACAGCGCACCGGCGCAACAGCTCAGGCCCCCCAGCGAGAACTGGGCCGTTGAACCCTTCGACGTCGACCCACAGTGCGCTCCGGGAGCAATCACCTACGGCGTCATCGAGCCGTATGCCGTCGACGGACACGTCCTTCACCGGGGTCGGGACGGGACTCACGTCATGATTGCGATGTGCCAGAGAGCTGTGGCCCACGAACGGATCGCCGTCGAGACCGACCTCGCGGTGTAGGACCACCGGCCCTGCGTGATCGGTCAATGCGGCGTGGACGTACTCGACGCCGCGGCTGCGAAAGTCGACCATGCCTGAGAAGTGCTCGTGGTTGACCGGGTTCGCCTCGAAGGCAAGCACGCGCTGGACGCCTGAATCGGCGACACGAAGGGAGGTGCTGGCGTCATGCGCGCCCGCCTCGACGAAGACATCCGGGTCTGCCACGGCGAGCAGGTCGAAGAACAGGTCGTCGAGAAGCGCGACGGACCGCTGACGCGTGGGATCCGCCATCGTGTTGCGTCGAGTGGTCAGACGAAAATTTGAGCTCTGCAACCGGAGATGCGCATCCCACACTCGGGCCAGATCTTGATGGGGCATGCCCGAGATGTTAGGCCAGCCGCTGCGGCAGGAGCAGACATGCGACGTATGGGCGATGGCATGATCATCCGCATGTCCGAGTCCGCGCCCCCGGCACCGGACCATCCGTTGGTGAGCGGCCTCGACCTCCGGGGTTCCCTCGGCCACTGGTCCAGCCGCCAGTTGGCCCGGTCATGGCGCCGGTCGATCCGGCTCGTGCGGCGCGGACTCGACCTGCCGACGCCACAGCGGTCCGCTGGCGTCTGGGCCGTCGCCATGGTGCGCAACGAGAGCGACATCATCGCGACCACCGTGCGTCACCTGCTGGACCAGGACGTCGCACGCGTGCTGGTCGTGGACAACGGCTCGACCGACGACACGCTGGAGGTCTTGCGTGCCGTCAAGGACCACCGCTTGGTCGTCGGGCACGACCGCGAGCCGGGCTATTACCAGGCTGCCAAGATGTCCGAGCTGGCCCAGTGGGCCGGTCGCCACGGCGCCGATTGGGTGGTGCCGTTCGACGCCGACGAGCTGTGGTCTGCCCGAGGCACGACGTTGGGACGTCACCTCGCCTCCTGTCCGGCTGTCGTCGCGCGGGCCGACGTCCACAACGCGTTCTGCTCGCAAGAGCCCGATGACTGGCGTGTGGAGCGCCGGCCCGACCCCATGCGCAAGGTGGCCTTCCGTCCGCACCCCCTCGCGATCCTGGACACGGGTAACCACTGGGTGTCTCGTCCCGGGGACGTG
>NZ_JANPEO010000449.1:0-10078 GCF_031422975.1 Nocardioides sp.
CGAGCGTCTCGAACAGCGGCACGACGTCGAGTCGCGTGGTCGGCGGATCGGACGCGAGATCGACGAGGCCAGTCTCGCGTGCGAACAGCAGCACGCGCAGCAGATCGTCTCCGCTGCGGGTCATCGAGACGGACAAGAGGGCCCACGACGGCAAGGCGCATCGTCACGACCCCCGCGTGGGCATGATGGGCGGGTCGTACGGCGGCCAGATCCAGTTCGCCATCGCGTCGGTCGACCCCCGCCTCGACACGATCATCCCGATGATCACGTGGAGCGACCTGACCTACTCCCTCGGCCCCAACAACACTGGCCAGGCACCCGGCACGGTGCGCCCGACGACTCCCGGCGCCGCCAAGCTCGCCTGGTCCCTGGGCTTCACCGGCTCCGGTGTCGCCAACGGCGTGCAGCACGGCCAGACCGATCCCCACCGCCTCGTCGGCTGCCCCAACTTCGCCGACTTCGTCTGCCCCACCCTCGCGCACGCCGGCGTCACGGGACACCTTGACGACGCAGGCATCGCAACCATGCGCCATGCGTCGGTGTCGTCGTACATCCACAGGATCCGGATCCCGACCTTCCTGCTGCAGGGCGAGGCCGACACGCTCTTCAACCTCAACGAGGCGTCTGCCACCTACCGCGCGCTGCGCGCCCAGGGCACGCCGGTCAAGATGATCTGGCACAGCTGGGGCCACTCCGGCGACCCGGCGCCCGGGGACTTCGACCACTCGGTGCTCGACCCGAGTGGGCAGTACGAGACCGGGCGCATCGTCCGGTGGTTCGATCACTACCTGAAGGGCGACGCGGGGTCCACCGGTCCGCGCTTCGCCTACTTCCGCGACTGGATCGACTACGAGGGCAACGCGCGGCCCGCCTACGCGACCGCGAACCAGCCGTCGGTCGGCACGCCGCACATCCTCCACCTCGGCGGGTCCGCCCTGACCGCCGACCCCGCCGCGGCGACCGGCTCGCAGTCGTTCGTCACCCCGCCCGCAGGCGCTCCGGCGTCGACCAACCCGCTCGACGCCGTCAACTACCTCACGCCCGTCTCCCTGCCGGAGGCCGACGCCCGTGGCACCTTCGCGAGCTGGGACACCGGCGCACTGGCCCAGGCGCTCGACGTGGTCGGTCCCCCCGTGCTCGACCTGCGCGTGGAGGCTCCCGTCGCGGCGTCCACCCAGTCCGGCGGCCCGGCCGGGATGCTGGTGCTCTTCGCCCGGCTCCAGGACGTGGCGCCCGACGGCACCGTGCACGACATCAAGCAGCAGATCGCGCCGATGCGGATCAGCGACGCGACGGTGCCCGTCCGGGTGACGATGCCCGCGATCGTGCACCGGTTCGAGGCCGGTCACCGGCTCCGACTCGTCGTGTCCAGCAGCTCGGTCAACTACCGAGGCGGGCTCGTCTCGCAGCCGGTCACGATTGCGGGCGGTCCCGCGCAGACGCTGACGCTGCCCGTCGTCAGCTGACCGGCAGGCCGCGCCGCGGCCGCAGACCCACGTCCTTGAGCTCCAGCTCCGCAAGCCGCTGCACGACCCGCGGATCCTGCCTGCGCCAGTCGCCGGCCGGGTCGTCGCTCACCTTCGCGAGCACCCGCATCGGCTGGTTGGTGAGCGCCCGCAGCGCGAACAGGTCGAGGTCATCGGCGGAGTCGATGAACCTCAGGCCGGCCGTCGCCTCCCGGATGAATCGCCATCGGCCCGGCAGATAGAACGCCATCACCACCAGGATCGGGATCGTCGCGATCGACAGGCCCAGCACCAGGGCCAGTCGCTCGACCGCCGTCACCGACGAGCGCCCGGCGGCCGCGAGCCCGTCGGAGGCGTCGGCCGCCCTGTCGAACGGCGTGGCGACCTCGTCGCCGACGAGGGGCACGTCATCGAGCCGGCCGCCTGCGTCGCGCAGCTGCCCCGCCAGGGCGGACGCCGACGCGTCGGTCTGCCGGCCCGGCGCCGCCAGGGCCATCGTGCCGTCGTGGACAGCGAGTCCGATCCACACCCAGATCACCAGCCAGGCGACGAACAGCAGGTCGACCGCGAGCTGGAAGATGCGACGGCCAGGAGTGTCGGCGTAGAGCTTCATCCCCACATAGTGCCGCCTAGAGCCCTCGCTGCAGCTCCGCCCACGTCCGGTCGATGTCTTCGCGGGTCGTGCGCCAGCTGCCGACCGCCAGACGCATGGCGGCGCGTCCCTCGACGACGGTGTGGCTCAGGTAGGCGACGCCGCTGGCGTTGAGCCGGTGCATCGCCGACAACGTCGACTCGTCTCCGCCCACGTGCCGGAAGACGACAAGACTCAAGGAGGGGTCCGTCACCAGCTCGAGCCGGTCGTCCTCGCCGACCAGCTCGGCGACGTACGCCGCCAGGTCCACGCCCTCGCGGATGTGGGCCCGCAGCCCCTCGAGCCCATAGGTCCGCAGCACCGCCCACAGCTTCATCGCCCGGAAGCGTCGACCGAGCTGCGGGTGCCAGTCGCGATAGTCGACGACCGCGCCCGACTCGGATGCCGGGTTGCGCAGGTATTCGGGCGTGATCGACAGCGCGTCCGTGAGCCACGAGCGGTCCTGCACCCACAGCACGCTGCAGTCGAAGGTCGTGAGCAGCCACTTGTGCGGGTTGGTCACGATCGAGGAGGCGAGGTGCGTCCCGGCCAGGATGCGGTCGCGGAGCTCCGGGCAGACGGCGGCGACACCGGCCCAGGCGGCATCGACGTGCAGCCACGCCCCGACCCCGTCGAGCGCCTCCGCGATCGCCTGGACGTCGTCGATGGCTCCCGTCGAGGTCGTGCCGACGGCCGCCTGCACGAACAGAGGCGTCCAGCCGTCGTCGATGTCGTCGGCCAGGAGCCGCTCCAGCGCCGTGACGTCCATGGCCTGCGTGTGCGCATCGACCTCGACGGAGCGTACGCACTCGGCTCCCAGCCCGGCCATCATCACGGCCTTCACCAGCGAGGAGTGGGCCTGCGAGGAGCCGTAGACGGCCCACTTGGTCGAGCCGACCCCGGTCTCGCGCGCGCTGCCGCCGCTGGCGGCGTGCAGGGCGGCCAACAGGGCGGTGAACGTCGCGGTGGAGGCGGTGTCCTGGATGACTCCCCCGCCGCGGCCGTGGTCGGTGAGCCGGAACTGCTCGGGCAGGCCGAGGGCCTGGGCCAGCCAGTCGACGACGACCTGCTCGATCTCGGTGACCGCGGGACTGGTCGCCCAGATCATCCCCTGCGCGCCGATGCCGCTGGAGATCAGGTCACCCAGGATCGCCGCCGGCGACGAGTTGGCCGGGAAGTAGGCGAAGAACCGCGGGTGCTGCCAGTGCGTGAGGCCCGGCACGACGAGCTCGTCGAGGTCGGCCAGCAGCGCGTCGAAGGACTCGCCCGTCTCCGGGGGCGAGGCCGGCAGCGCGCGGCGTACGTCACCGGGAGAGACCTGGGACAGGACCGGCAGGTCGTCCAGGCCGGCCCAGTAGTCGGCGATCCAGTCGATCGCGGCGTGGCCCTGGCGGCGGAACTCCTCGGGACTCATGTGCGACCCATTCTTCGACATGGCCCGAACGTACTGCCCGAGGTTGAGCGCTCGTACTCAGGGACGGTCGGGTAGCGCGACAGGTCCGGAGTGCGCCGTCAGCGGCGAGGCTTCTGCCATGCCCACCTCACCGAGCACCACCTCCAAGAACACGACCGCCTTCGCCGCCCAGGCCGCCATCTCCTTCGGGGCCTCGCTCTTCGCGATGCTGGTCGGCATCTACTTCATGGAGGCCGACCCGTGGATCAAGGCCTTCATGGCCCTCGGCACCCTCTACCTGACGACCTCGACCTTCACCCTCGCCAAGGTGGTGCGCGACATGCAGGAGGACAGCACCGTCGTCCACCGCCTCGACGCCGCCCGCCTCGACAAGGTGCTCGCCCAGCACGACCCCTTCAAGTCCGCCTGACGCCGTACGACCTCAGCGCAGCTCGGCGCTCGTCAGCCCGAGGATCCGGCGCGCGACGATCAGCAGCTGGATCTGCTGGGTGCCCTCGAAGATGTCGAGGATCTTGGAGTCGCGCGACCACTTCTCGAGCAGCTCGGTCTCGCTGTAGCCCACCGAGCCGGCGAGCTCGACACAGCTCAGCGTGATGTCGGAGCCCACGCGGCCGGCCTTCGCCTTGGCCATCGAGGCCTCGAGCGAGTTGGGCTTGCCGTTGTCGGCCATCCAGGCCGCCTGCAGCGTGAGCAGGTGGGCGGCCTCCCAGTCGGCCTCCATCTGGAGGAACTTGGCGGCGGCCGCCGACTGCACCTGCGCGGGCCGGTCGTAGTCGACCTCGACGCCGGCCTGCGCGAGCAGGTCGCGAGTCAGGTCGAGTGACGCGCGGGCACAACCCACGGCCATCGCCGCGACCAGCGGGCGGGTGTTGTCGAAGGTCGCCATGGCGCCGGCAAAGCCCTGCTTGACGTCCACCTCCGGGGAGCCCAGGAGATCTGACGCGGGCACGCGGCAGTCCGTGAAGGTGATCACGGCGGTGTCCGAGGCGCGGATGCCGAGCTTGTGCTCGAGCCGCTCCACCACCATGCCGGGGTTGCCCTTCTTGACCACGAACGACTTGATCGCCGCACGGCCCAGGGCCTTGTCGAGGGTGGCCCACACGACCACCGAGTCGGCGCGCTCACCGGAGGTGACGAAGATCTTCTCGCCGTTGAGGACGTACTCGTCGCCGTCGAGGCGGGCGGTCGTGGTGATCGACGCCGAGTCCGAGCCGGTGCTCGGCTCGGTGATCGCCATCGCGGCCCAGGTGCCTTCGAAGCGCTTGAGCTGCTCGTCGGTGGCGACAGAGGCGATGGCGGAGTTCCCCAGGCCCTGGCGCGGCATGGACAGCAGCAGGCCGGTGTCGCCCCAGCACATCTCGGCGATCGAGAGGACCGAGGCGAGGTTGGCACCGTTCTTCACGGTGCCCTCGTCCGCGCCCTCGTCGTCGCGACGGACGCCGGTAGCACCGGCGCCCTCGGAGGAACCGGACTCCGACAGTCCGTCGATCATGGCAGCGAGCAGGTCGAGTTCCTTGGGGTACTCGTGCTCGGCACGGTCGTACTTGCGCGAGATCGGACGGAGCATGTTCATCGCGACCTGATGCGCCTGGTCGACGAGCACGCGGTGCTTCCTGGGGGTCTCGAGATTGATCATCAGACGAGCACCGAACCTTCCATGATCCCGACCGCGCGCAGGTCGCGGTACCACCGTTCGACGGGGTGTTCCTTGACGAAGCCGTGCCCACCGAGGAGCTGGACGCCGTCCAGGCCTATCTGCATGCCCTTGCTCGCGCACAACTGGCGTGCCAGGGCCACCTCGCGGGCGAAGTCCTTGCCTGCGGCGGCCCGGGAGGCCGCCTTGTAGGTCACGAGGCGCATCGACTGCAGCTCGATCGCGATGTTGGCGACCATGAACGCGACGGCCTGGCGGTGGCTGATCGGCTCACCGAAGGCCTCCCGCTCGTTGACGTAGGCGCGGACGTAGTCGAGGACGGCCTGGCCGGTCCCGACGGCCAGCGCGCACCACGCGAGGCGCGAAAGACGCACGCATTCGGTGTACGTCGCACCGTCGGTCGTGCCCAGCACGGACTCGGCCGGCACCCGGACGCCCGTGAGCACGAGTCGCGCCAGCGACGCGGCGCGGATGCCCATCGACGGGTCGGCCTCCACGGTGAGCCCCTTCGCGTCGGACTCGACGAGGAACAGTGTCGGCGAGCCGTCGAGCAGCGCACCCACGATGAAGAGCTCGGAGTCGGCGCCGCGGACGACGCCCGACTTCAGGCCGTCGAGCACGTAGCCGTCGCCGGAGCGGGTGGCGCTCGTCGACGGCTCGAGGACGTCGAAGAGGACCGTGGGCTCGGTCAGCGCGAGGGCAGCGACCGGGACGTCGTCGCCGGTGAAGGCTGCCAGGTAGGTCTCCTGCTGCGAGGCCGTGCCCCACAGGGCGAGGGCGGTCGCGACCGCACCCGGGCCGAGAGCGGCCAGGGCCAGGCCCATGTCGCCCTGGCCGAGCGCCTCGGCGACGAGGGTGCCCGCCATGGCCGAGCGCTCCTCGGAGATGCCGCCGAGCGACTCGGGGACGCCCAGGATCGGCAGTCCGATCTCCAGGCTCGCGGCCAGCACCTCCGGCGGGGCCACGCAGGTCTCGTTGGCGGCGGAGGCGGCGGGACGCAGCACCTCGGTGGCGTAGTCGGAGACGACATCGACGAGCATCTGCTCGTCCTCGGTGGGCGTCAGGTCGAAGACCCCGCTGCGACCCGCGGGTGCGGGCCGGGTGCCGGGCCCGGACCTGCGCGAGACCTTGCCGAACCGGCGGCTGGCCGCGGTCACGGTCCGGAACCCGGTGCGGGTCGCGTTGAAGACGAGGCGCTCGGTCTGCCGGCGCAGGCCGACGCGATCGATGAAGTCGCTCTGGGCGAGCCGGTTGAGACCGGCGACGGCGAACCCGATCGGGTCGCGGCTCTCACCGGAGGCGAGGCCGTGTCGGTTGCTGGACGCACCTGTGCCGCCTCGCTTGAAGGTGTCAGTGATCAGGGACATGAAAGAAACTGTAACTCTGAGTTACACATGGCGCCACAACTTCATCCGTGTCGCCTGTCACTAGTATCCGCGGCATGCCCGACAGCACTCCTGAAGACGCGCCACATGCCCCCCACGGACCCCTCCCGGAGGGCGGCTCCGTGCGCCCGATGACCCGCTGGGGAGCCGAGGTCATGCACCGGCCGCAACAGCTCGTGACGGCGTACGGCAAGGCGCTCGCGGACCTCGCCGCCGACATGGTCGCCACCATGCGCGCCGCCGAGGGCGTCGGGCTCGCGGCCTGCCAGATCGGCGAGGACGTGGCGATGTTCGTCTTCGACTGCCCCGACGAGTCGGGCCGCCACACCGTCGGGGTCGTGTGCAACCCGACGCTCACCCAGCCCGAGGGCCGCGATCGCCGGCTCGACACCGACGACGAGGGCTGCCTGTCCTTCCCCGGGGCATTCGTGGAGTGCGCGCGGCCGGACTGGGCCGCGGTCGACGGCTTCGGGCTCGACGGCGAGCCGGTGCACTTCGAGGGCGACGGCCTCCTCGCCCGCTGCCTGCAGCACGAGGCCGACCACACGTCCGGGACCGTCTTCGGGGACCGGCTGCCAACCAAGGCCCTCAAGAAGCTGCGCAAGGCGCACGACAAGGTGGCCGAGGACTATCCGCCGCAGTGGCCCGTCGGGGCACTGAGCGACTCGTGACCATCCGGATCACCAGCCGCAACGCCCGCTTCCAGCAGTGGGAGGCGCTGCTCCACAACCGCACCAAGCGGCACCGGCAGCGCGAGTTCCTGGTGCAGGGCGTGCGACCGATCACGCTGGCCATCGAGCACGGCTGGACGGTCCGCAGCCTCATCAGCGACGGCCGCCCTCGGCTGTCGACCTGGGCCGGCGGGGTGTGGGAGTCGACGACGGCCGAGCAGATCGTGATGGCACCCGAGCTCGTCGCCGAGCTCGGTGAGAAGGACGAGCCCAGCGAGCTGCTGGCCGTGGTGGAGATGCCCGCCGACGACCTCACGCGACTCGACCCCACGGGACTGACCGTGGTCTTCGACCGGCCCAGCCAGCCGGGCAACCTCGGCACTCTGTCCAGGTCCGCGGACGCCTTCGGCGCAACCGCTCTCGTGGTGACCGGCCACGCCGCCGACCCCTACGACCCCCGCACCGTCCGATCGAGCACGGGCTCGCTCTTCGCCCTCACCGTCGTCCGGGCCCCGTCCCATCGCGAGGTGCTGTCCTGGGCGGAGCCGCATGGGATCAGGGTCGTGGGCACGGACGAGACCGGCGGCGTCGACGTACGAGACGCGGATCTGACGGGACCGCTCATCGTCGTCGTCGGCAACGAGACCGTCGGCATGACGAGCGCGTGGCGCGAGGCCTGCGACGCGCTCGTCGCGATCCCGATGGCCGGCTCGGCGAGCTCGCTCAACGCGGCGACAGCAGGGTCGATCGTGCTCGAGGAGGCGTTCCGCCAGCGCCGCTGAGCCGACGTCCGGGCACGCACGTCGGCCTCGCGCGGCGCCTCCTGTTTGCCGCCCGGCCGTTCCAGGTCTCCGGCGAGGCATCCGCCGCTACCGAACAGTCGGGCTGGATATTTCGCCCGCACCCAGCCGTACGCTTCGGTAGCTCTGGCTACGGACGCCCGACGACGTGAGTCCTCAGCGCTGAGCGGCGATGTAGCAGGCGACGGCGCTGGCGGCGGCCACGTTGAGGGAGTCGATGCCCGCGCGCATCGAGATGGTCGCCCGGCGGTCCGCCGACTGCTCCCAACGGGGCGAGAGGCCGTGCCCCTCCGAACCCAGGACGAGAGCGAGCCGCCCGACGCGCGCCACCGCCGACTCGATCGGCGTGGAGTCGCCAGCAAGCGTCAGCGCGACGGTGGTGAAGCCGGCCGACGACAACGCCGGCATGGCGTCGTACCAGTCCGGAAGACGTGTCCAGGGCAGCGTGAAGACGGCGCCCATGCCGACCTTGATCGAGCGGCGGTAGAGCGGGTCGGCACAGCGCGGCGACAGCAGAACGGCGTCGAACCCGAGGGCGGCGCCACTGCGGAAGATCGCACCGACATTGGTGTGATCGACGATGTCCTCGAGCACCAGCACCGAGCGGGCGTCGGCGAGCACCGACTCGACGCTGGACAGGGGCCGACGCTCGAGCGAGGCCAGCGCACCACGGTGGACGTGGAAGCCGGTGACCTCCTCGGCCAGGGCCTCGGAGAGCACGTAGCAGGGCGCGTCGGTCATCGCGAGCACGTCGGCCAGACCGTCCAGCCAGCGCGGCGCCATCAGCAGGGAGCGCAGGGTGAAGCCGGCCTCGACCGCGCGACGTACGACCTTCTCCCCCTCCGCCAGGAACAACCCGTGCTCGGCCTCGAGGTGCTTGCGCAGCTCGACGTCGCGCAGGTCGCGATAGTCGGCGAGTCGCGGATCGGCGGGATCGTCGAGGTGGTGGAGCTCAGCCACGCGCCTGCCCGAGATCTGCGAAGCGCTCCGGGTGCGCGACGGCCACGACCTCGCCGACGACGATGATCGCGGGCGGGCGGACCCGCTGGGCGGCGATCTCGTCGGACAGTGTGCCCAGGGTGGCGAGCACGGTGCGCTCCTCGGGCATCGTGCCCTCGACGATCACCGCGACGGGGGTGTCGGCATGGCGGCCCTCGGCGACCAGGGTGTGCGCGATGGCGGCGGCGTTCTCGACGGCCATCAACATCACCAGCGTGCCGCGCAGCTTGGCGAGTGCTCCCCACTCGACCAGCGAGTCGGGGTGGCCGGGCGGCAGGTGGCCGGAGATGACGGAGAACTCGTGCGCCACGCCGCGGTGGGTGACGGGGATGCCCGCTCGGGCGGGTACGGCGATGGCAGACGACAGGCCCGGGACGACAGTCACCGGCACCCCGGCGGCGTTGCAGGCGATGACCTCCTCGTAGCCGCGGCCGAAGACGAAGTTGTCGCCGCCCTTGAAGCGGACGACCCGCTTGCCCTCGAGGGCGCGGGCCACGATCACCTCGTTGATGAAGTCCTGGGAGGCGTAGCGGCCGCGGGGCAGCTTGGCAACGTCTATCAGCTCCACCCCCGCCGGCAGCGCGTCGAGCAGCTCACGCGGGGCGAGCCGGTCGGCCACGACCACGTCGGCCGAGGCCAGGGCGTGGCGAGCGGCGATGGTGACGAGCTCGGGATCGCCGGGCCCGCCACCGACGAGCACCACGCCCGGTGTGCGGTCGTGGGCGCCCACCGCCGTGAGCTGGCCCTCGCGCAGCGCCGTGAGGATGTCGTCGCGCAGGGCGGCGGACTTCATCGGCTCGCGGTTGCCGAGCACGCCGAACGTGACCGTGCCGTGCCGTCCGGTGGCCGGGGTCCAGGCCGACCCGCGGGTGCCGTCGTCGCTGCGGACGCAGAAGATCCGGCGGGCCTCCGCGGCCACGCTGACGCGCTCGTTGGCCAGGGGATCGTCCGTGGCGGCGACGACGTACCACGCGTCATCGAGGTCGGACTCCACGAACTCGCGCAGGACGAGCGTCACCTCCGCCGCCATGCCCTCCAGCGCGGGCGTCACCTCGGGC
>NZ_JANPEO010000450.1:0-1613 GCF_031422975.1 Nocardioides sp.
AACAAGGCCACCTACGCCATCACCCTGGCCGCCCCCCATGACTACTACGTCGCGATGTGCGGGCGGCTCGTCGAGCGGAAGCGGCGCGGCTCGGTCACCGAGTGGACGTGGGAGATGGCGGAGCCGATGGCGTCCTACCTCGCGACCGTGCAGATCGGCCGCTACGAGGCGCGGGACCTGGGCTCCGGTGTCGTCGTGGTCGCACCGCCCGACCTGTCGGGTGAGGGGTACGACGCCTCGTTCGGCCAGCAGCCGGCGATGATGGAGTACTTCGAGTCGGTGTTCGGGACCTACCCGTTCGACGACTACACCGTCGTGGTGACCGATGACCCGCTCGAGATCCCGCTGGAGTCGCAGTCGCTCTCGACCTTCGGCCGCAACTTCGCCTCTGCCGACTGGGACGCCGTCCGGCTGGTCGCGCACGAGATGGCGCACCAATGGTTCGGCAACGCCGTGACGCTGCGGGAATGGCACGACATCTGGCTGCACGAGGGCTTCGCCTGCTACGCGGAGTGGCTGTGGTCGGAGGAGTCCGGGCGCGAGAGTGCGGCCGCTCAGGCGGCCCACCACCACGCCAAGCTGGCCCAGCTCGACCAGGACCTGCTGCTCGCCGACCCCGGCCCGGCGCTGATGTTCGACGACCGGGTCTACAAGCGTGGCGCCCTGACGCTGCACGCCCTCCGCACGGTGGTCGGCGACCACGACTTCTTCGACATCTTGCGTGAGTGGGTCGAGCGGTTCGACGGCGGCAACGCGACGACCGCCGACTTCGAGGCGCTCGCCGCCGAGATCAGTGGTGAGTCGCTCGAGGGGCTCTTCGAGGCGTGGCTCCGATCCACCGAGCTGCCGGCGCTCCCGGACTAGTGGGTGGCCATGCGGCCTGACGTCGCCTGGCACGCCGCCTCCGTCGGGGCGGCGGCGGCCCTCGAAGCGCACGCCCGGTCCCTCCTGGGCCCGGGCACCGTCACCTCCGGCCGACTCTGCTCGGCCTGCGGCAGCGATGCGCACGGCCGCCCGTGGGTGCGCCATCTGGGAGAGCCGCTCCACGTGTCGCTCTCGCGCTCGGGTCCGCACCTGGTGACCGCGATTGCCCTTGTCGACGGTGGCGTGCCGGTGGGTGTCGACGTGGAGGTCGCGGCCATCGACGTACTCCCATCGCTGGTCCTGGCACCCTCCGAGGCGCCCGGCTCAGCGGGTGACCTCGCGCGGACCTGGGCGCGCAAGGAGGCAATCCTCAAGGCTCGTGGCACCGGCCTGGCGACCCCGATGTCGACGATCGTGCTCGCCGAGGAGACGTGGCAGGACCTGCCCGCTCCGGAGGGGTACGTCGCAGCGCTGGCCGGTCTCGGTGACACCAGCACCGGCACCTCCGCAGGTTCATCCACATGGATGAGCGCGGACGAGGTCCTCCCTTCGGCGTGAAGGCGCCGCGAGTCTGGGCGAGCGCTGGTCGGCGGAATAGACCCGACCACAGCCTCGTTGCAAGTAGTACAGTCTTCAACTAACGCATAACGTAGGGCACAATGCAGTTCGGCAAATTCAGCGTCGGCGACATCAATCCCGACCCGACGACCGGAATCACGACGACCGAGGGCGAGAGCATCGAGTCAATG
>NZ_JANPEO010000451.1:0-3513 GCF_031422975.1 Nocardioides sp.
CGTGGCCGAGGCGGGCGTAGAGCGGGCAGTGCCCGAGGGCGCCGGTGACCACCAGGTCGAGGCCGGCAACCACGAGGAGCAGCTCGAGGACCACCGCCACGACGCCTGGGGCTGATGCGAGCAGGACCACTCCGGCGAGTACGCCGAGCCCTCCGATCACGACCCGGGCGGTCCTCTCGACCGGCGTGATGTTGACCTTCCAACGGCTGGCCATGACTCTCAGCTCCTTCGCCGACCCGGCCTCTCCGGGTTCTTGCACCTCCAGCGTCGCCGCCCGAGGTCAAGATCGCTCCGAGGCTTCGATGAAGGTTCCCTGAAGGGACCCTGGCCGGCAACGGAGTTGGGGATTGCGTCACCTCAAGGGGGGCTGGTGGGTTGGTCAGTCGTGGTGCTCGCCGTGCTCGGGGTCGATCTGCTCGGTGGGCCCGGGTGCCGGGTCTGGGTCGGTGCCAGTGATGGCCGGACCGATGATGAAGGCCGAGATCGAGAACATGACTGCGAACACCGCGACAGCCACGGCGGGCGCCTTCCAGGTTCTGAACCGGCGGTAGAGCCGGCGAAGCAACGGCACCGAGAGGAGCAGGCCGAGCGCCCCGAACAGCAGGTTTCCACCCACACCGGTGACCAGGACGGCACCGGCGAAGATGCTGACGTGGTGCAGAAGGTGCGGCAGCAGCCCCATCACCGCACCGACGGCCGCGGTGACCGCGTTCCACAGGGCCGCCAGCCGGCCGCGTCCACGCGAGGGCTCCGCCCCGGGGTCCATCTCCCCGCGCGCATCCGCGACCGTGCCGCCGAGCGCCGGCGTCGATGTCGGCTCGCCCTCGTGGGTGTGGTCGTGGGGCATCGTGCTCAGCCTCCGCTGCGGTAGGACACGGTGGTCATCACCCGGTCTCGGCGTGGTAGATGTAGTGGCAATGTACGGTCCACTGACCGGGTTTCGGGCTCCAGATCCATATCGAGCGCCTGCCTGGGGCGCACGATGACGGTTGTGCTTGCGTCCGCCGCCGTCGGCGAGCCCGCACTTGTGGCCGTGCAGGTGCATCGGGGCTCTCCCGGTGCGTGTGTATGAAGGTTCAGTGAAGCCCTCCCCGTACCCCTTGCCCTGATACCCCTGAGGGGTATTGTCGATCACGACGGACGAGTCGAACAGAGGCGACAGTGAGGAGATCGGTGATGCACGCGGAGCCCGGATACATCACCGAGAAGGATGCGATCCAGGTCCGACTGCGACGCATCGAGGGGCAAGTTCGCGGACTCCAGCGCCTGGTCGACGAGGACACCTACTGCATCGACATCCTCACCCAGATCTCAGCGTCCACCAAGGCGCTCGAGAACGTGGCACTGCTGCTCCTCGACCAGCACCTGCAGCACTGCCTCACCCACGCCGAAGGCCCCGACGACACGCGACGCAAGCTCACCGAGGCCTCCGAGGCCATCGCCAGACTTGTCCGCTCCTGACCTGCACCGCAACCGAAGGAAGACAGATGTCCGAGATCACCGACGCTCCCCGCAGCCTCCCGCTGCTGGACGACCCGACCACCGACTCCGACGGCTGCGGATGCGGCGGCTGTGGGTGCGGCGCCGCCGACACCGGCGCGGCAGCCACGCCCGTGACGACCAACTCGATCGATGAGGAGAATCCGATGACCACCCACAGCTACGCCGTCTCCGGCATGACCTGCGGCCACTGCGCCGCAGCGGTCACCAGCGAGCTCAAGTCTCTCGACGGTGTGTCCGACGTGAACGTCGAGCTCGTCGCAGGCGGCACCTCGACGGTGACCGTCGTCAGCGCCGAGCCCCTGGACGAGGCCCACGTGGTCGCGGCACTCGACGAGGCCGGCGAATACCAGCTCGCCTGAGGGGCCCTGGACACAATCCCCAGCTCAGAACACCAGACCGGAAGAAGGCAACAGTCATGACGCAGCAGACCACCGAGGCCGGCGAAGTCAAGGACGTCGAGCTCACCATCGGTGGGATGACCTGCGCCTCCTGCGCGGCTCGCATCGAGAAGAAGCTGAACAAGCTGGCCGGTGTGAGCGCGACGGTGAACTATGCCACCGAGAAGGCCAAGGTCAGTTACCCGACGACCCTCACCCCCGATGAGCTGGTCAGCGTGGTCGAGGCCACCGGCTACACCGCAACGGCGCCGACGCCCACACCCACCGGCGAGGTGGCAGCGGCTGGCGCCGTACCGGACGACCGGGACGTCGAGGCCGCGGGCTGGTGGCAGCGGCTGATCATCTCCGCTGCGCTTGCGGTGCCGGTGCTGGCCCTGTCGATGGTGCCCGCCTTCCAGTTCGACAACTGGCAGTGGATCTCGCTGGCCCTGGCATCACCAGTGGTGGTGTGGGGTGCGTGGCCGTTCCACCGCGCCGCCGCGACCAATGCCCGGCACGGCGCGGCGACCATGGACACCTTGATCTCGGTCGGGGTCTCGGCCGCCTGGCTGTGGTCGCTGTGGGCGCTGCTGTTCACCGACGCCGGGATGACGGGGATGCGGATGCCCTTCGACCTGTTCCCGGACGGCGAGGCAGGCGTCCACATCTATCTCGAGGTCGCCGCGGCCGTGACCACGTTCATCATCGCCGGTCGCTACTTCGAGGCCCGCGCCAAGCGACAGTCCGGGGCGGCGTTGCGGGCGTTGCTCGACATGGGCGCCAAGGACGTGGCGGTCCTCCGCGACGGGGCAGAGATGCGTATCCCGGTGCACCAGCTCGCCGTCGGCGACCGGTTCGTCGTACGCCCGGGGGAGAAGATCGCCACCGACGGAGTCGTCGAGGAGGGCACCTCCGCCATCGACGCCTCCATGCTCACCGGGGAACCGGTGCCGGTCGAAGTGGCGCCCGCCGACATCGTGGTGGGCGCGACCGTCAACGCCGGCGGCCGGCTGGTGGTCCGGGCGACCCGGGTCGGGGCTGACACCCAGCTGGCCCAGATGGCCCGCCTCGTCGAGGACGCCCAGAACGGCAAGGCGCAGGTCCAGCGACTCGCCGACCGGGTCTCGGGGGTCTTCGTGCCCATCGTGATCGCTCTCTCGTTGGTGACCCTGGCCGGCTGGCTGCTGACGGGGCACAGCATCACCGCGGCCTTCACCGCCGCGGTCGCGGTCCTGATCATCGCCTGCCCCTGCGCGCTCGGCCTGGCCACACCCACCGCCCTCCTGGTCGGGACCGGCCGCGGCGCCCAGCTCGGCATCTTGATCAAGGGACCCGAGGTCCTCGAGTCCACCCGGGTGGTGGACACCATCGTGCTGGACAAGACCGGCACCGTGACGACAGGGCGGATGCAGCTGGTCGAGGTCGTTGCCGCCGACGGGGTCGACCCCGACGCCCTGCTCCGGCTGGTCGGGGCGCTGGAGCACGCCTCCGAGCACCCGATCGGCCAGGCCATCGCCACCGGGGCCAGTGACCGACTCGGGAAGCGGTTGCCGGAGGTCGAGTCCTTCACTTCCACCCAGGGCCTTGGCGTCGCGGGCATCGTCGACGGCCACGCGGTCGTGGCCGGACGGTC
>NZ_JANPEO010000452.1:0-1828 GCF_031422975.1 Nocardioides sp.
CCAGGCGCACCTTGACGTCGACCAGCACCGTGCCGGCCGGCGTGCACATCACCGGATTGAGGTCGAGCTCCGCGATCTCGGGCACGTCGAGGGCGAGCTCGCCGAGGGCGACCACCATCTGCTCGAGGTCGTCGGTCTCGATCGGCTCCGCGCCGCGATAGCCGTCGAGGAGCGGCCAGATCCGCAGCGATCGGATGGCACGGGCGGCGTCCCGCTTGGTGAACGGAGGCAACAAGAACGTGCGGTCGTCGAGGATCCCGGTGGCCACACCGCCGGCGGCGACCATGACGAGTGGTCCGAAGCCCGGGTCGCGCACGACACCCAGAGCGACCTCGACGCCCTTGATCACGGGCTGCACCAGGACGGGTACGTCGTCACGTCCGAGCTCGTCAGCGAACGCGCGGGTCGCGGCGATGACCTCACCCGCCGACTCGAGTCCGACGCGGACCAGGCCCCGGTCGGTCTTGTGGACGATGTCTCGGTCGGCGACCTTGACCACGACGGGGAAACCCAGCTCCGACGCGAGCCGTGCGGCCTCGATGGGGTCGTGCGCGATGCCGCCCACGCCCTCGAGTCCGTAAGGGTGCAGCAGCCCGGACACGTCCGCGGCATCCACCCATCCGGTGCCGGCCCCGTCGACCTCGACCAGGGCGCGGGCAGCGGTCCGGGCAGCGGCGGCCCGCTCCGGGTCGTGCTGCTCCGGCGCGGAGCGCGGCGTGGCCCGCCACTCGGCGTACCTCGCGGCATGGCCGAGGGCCTCGACGGCGTCGTCGACGGCGCGGAAGACGCTCACCCCGGCGGCACCTTCCCCGAGACCGCCCAGGCCCACCAGGACCACCGGTTTGTCGGGGAACCGCGCACGGGCCGCGGCCAGCGCGTCGACGAGCGGGCGCGCGGGCGCGACGCTCGTCGGCACCAGGACCACCAGCAGGGCGTCCACCTCCGACGAGGCGAGCAGCGGCTCGACCACGCCCCGGAGGTTGGCGGCGCCAGCACCGGCGCCGAGGTCGATCGGGTTGCTGGTTCCCGTCGTGCCGGACACCTGATCGCCGAGCTCGGCGCGGAGGTCGGTCGACAGCTCGGGGACCGCGAGCCCGTGGACGTCGGCCGCATCGGCCGCCAGCACCCCGAGGCCGCCGGCGTTGCTCACGATGGCGATCCGCCGACCCTCGGGGAGCGGCTGCTCCGCGAGCAGCAGGGCGGTGCGGGCCATCTCCTCGGCGCTCGTGCAGGCGATGACCCCGGCCTGGCTGAAGAGGGCGTCGATGCCGACGGCGGGCGTCGCGGCGGCCGCAGTGTGGGAGGCCCCGCCGCGCCGGCCGCTCGCCGACCGGCCACCGACGACGGCGAGTAGCGGCTTGCGCTCTGCGAAGCGGCGGGCCAGCCGAGCGAACTTCACGGCGTTGCCGAACGACTCCAGATAGAGCGCTGCGGCCGTGACGCCGGGGTCGTCCAGCCAGGCAGCCAACAGGTCGTTGCCGGACACGTCGGCCTTGTTGCCGAGGGAGATGAAGGCACTGACGCCGACACCGAGCTCGCGGGCCACGTCGAGGAGCGCGACGCCGACACCGCCCGACTGCGAGGCGATGGCGAGGCCTCCCGGCGGCGGAACGCTGCGCGAGAAGGTGGCGTTGAGTCGGATGCCGGGGTCGTTGACCATCACGCCCAGGCAGTTGGGGCCGACGAGCCGGATGTTGTGCTCGCGGGCAGTGCGCAGCATCTGGCGCTGGATCTCCGCACCCTCCGGTCCGACCTCTCCGAGCCCCGAGGAGAGCACCACGACAGCTGACACCCCGGCGCGTGCGGCGTCGTGCACGGCGTCCAGCAC
>NZ_JANPEO010000453.1:0-7601 GCF_031422975.1 Nocardioides sp.
CGATGACCCGCAGCGGCGCGACGGGCTGCGTGTGGGCGTCGTCGGTGAACGCGATGCCGGGGGCGCCGCCCAGGAAGGAGACCAGCTGGCTCCCGGCGACACCGTCGATGTCCGGGTCGTCGAGGGTGATCTTGCAGTCGCTGCCTCCGAAGCCGAGGCCGGAGTAGGAGAGCACCGCGTAGCCGCGGCTCGCGAACAGGACGCCCATCTCCGCCTGGTCGTCCTTGCTGCCACCGAAGCCGTTGGTGGCCATGATCGCGGGCACGGGCCTGCTGGCCGAGGCCCCGCGGGGGAGGTAGAGATCGCCGACGATGTCGCAGTCGGGTTGCGCGGGACCTGCGCTCACCTTGAAGTGCAGCGTCTGCACCGTGTACGCCGGCGCGACGGCCGCACCGGTGCTGGTCGCCATGGGGACCACGGCAGCGCTGGCGAGCAGGGCGATGGCAAGGGCTTGCGTCAGTCGGGGCACGACGTGTGAACGATCCGCGCGCCAGGAAGGTCACGTGTGCAGGGTCTGAGCGGCCGGACAGCGTAGGTTTTCGGGGTGCGCTTCCTCCACGACGCGGCCCCGCCGCATGACCTGACCTACGACGACGTCTTCATGGTGCCGAGGCACTCCGCGATCGCCAGCCGCTACGACGTCGACCTCGGCACCGACGACGGGACGGGCGCCACGCTGCCGCTCGTGGTCGCCAACATGACCGCGATCGCCGGCAAGCGGATGGCCGAGACGATCGCCCGCCGGGGCGGCCTCACCGTGATCCCGCAGGACATCCCCATCCCCGTCGTCGCCGAGGTGGTGCGCTGGGTCAAGAAGCGCCACCACGTGTTCGACACGGCGATCGAGCTGCATCCCAGGCAGACCGTCGCCGAGGCGCTCGCCCTGATGCCCAAGCGCGCCCACGGGGCCGCCGTGGTGGTCGAGCAGGGCAGGCCTGTCGGCGTGGTCACCGAGGGCGACTGTGCCGAGGTGGATCGCTTCGCCCAGGTCGGCCAGGTGATGAACCGGAACCTGGTGCTGGTGGCGCACGACGCCGACCCGCGGGCCGTCTTCGAGGAGCTGGAGACGGCCAAGGCCGCCCTGGCGGTGGCCGTCTCGCCCGCCGGGGAGCTCGTCGGCGTACTCACTCGCCTCGGCGCCCTGCGCGCCACGCTCTACGCGCCGGCGCTCGACGCCCGCGGAGAGCTGCGTATCGCGGCCGCGGTGGGGGTCACCGGCGACGTCGTGGAGAAGGCTGGGCGCCTGCTCGAGGCGGGTGTCGACACGCTGGTCGTCGACACCGCCCACGGTCACCAGGAGCGGATGATCGAGGCGCTCACGGCGATCCGGGCCCTCGGTCCGCGCGTGCCGATCGTGGCCGGCAACGTCGTGGACGCGGCCGGCACGGACGCCCTGATCGACGCTGGTGCCGACATCGTGAAGGTCGGAGTCGGTCCGGGCGCGATGTGCACGACGCGGATGATGACCGGCGTCGGGCGACCGCAGTTCTCCGCGGTCCTGGAGTGTGCGACTGCCGCCCGGGCCCGGGGCAAGCACGTGTGGGCCGACGGGGGAGTCCGGCACCCGCGCGACGTCGCGCTGGCCCTGGCGGCCGGGGCGAGCGCGGTGATGATCGGCTCGTGGTTCGCCGGCACCCACGAGTCGCCGGGCGACCTCATGCACGACGCGGACGGCCGGGCCTTCAAGGTGAGCTTCGGGATGGCGTCGGCACGCGCCGTCGCCCACCGCACGTCGACGGAGTCGGCCTTCGACCGGGCCCGCAAGGGTCTCTACGAGGAGGGCATCTCGTCGTCGCGGATGTACCTCGACCCGGCGCGGCCCGGCGTGGAGGACCTGATCGACCAGATCTGCTCCGGCCTGCGGTCCTCGTGCACCTACGCAGGCGCCTCGACCCTGGCCGAGTTCCACGAGCGGGCGGTCGTCGGCGTGCAGTCGGCGGCCGGCTTCCACGAGGGACGGCCGCTGAGCACGTCCTGGTGAGGACGTGCCCAGCGTGGATCAGGCCTTCGCCTCGTCCGTCTCGGCAGCCGACGACTCCGCGGTCTTCTTGGACTCGAGGGACTCCGGCTCCTGCTCGACGGTGAGCCGGAAGTCGTCACCGTGCTCGGTCACCCCGGCGATCACGGCGTCGTGGACGGCCTCGCGCGCATAGCGCGTCCGGACGATCATCGAGTCGGTGCTCAGGTCCTTCACGAGCGCCACGCAGAGCCCGACCATGACCAGCACGAACGGGACGGCCGCGACGATGGTGATCGTCTTGAGCCCGTCGAGCGCAGTGTCTCCGCCGACGAGCAGCATGACCGCGGCCACGCCGCCGGTCGCGACTCCCCAGAAGATCACCGGGAACTTCTTCGGCTCGATCGCGCCGTTGGAGGACAGCGACCCCATCACGATGGAGGCGGCGTCGGCACCGGAGACGAAGAAGATCGCGACCAGCAGCATCACGAGCACGCTGGCGACGGTGGCCAGCGGGAACTGGTCGAGCATGGTGAAGAGCTGCCCCTCCACCCCGCCGGAACCGTAGATGTCCACGCCGTCCATCTGCAGCTTGATCGCCGAGCCGCCGAAGATGGCGAACCAGACGAGGCTGACCAGGCTCGGCACCAGCAGCACGCCGGTCACGAACTGGCGGATGGTGCGACCGCGCGAGATGCGCGCGATGAACATGCCGACGAACGGGGTCCAGCTGATCCACCAGGCCCAGTAGAAGACGGTGTAGCTGCTGAGCCACGCGGCCGCCTGCTCGCCCTCGGCGTTGGTGCGCCCCGCCATCGTGGGCAGCTCACGCACGTACGCCGCAATGGAGCTCGGCACCATGTTGAGGATGAACATCGTCGGACCGACGACGAACACGAAGGCCGCGAGCAGCAGTGCGAGCACCATGTTGATGTTGGACAGCCACTGGATGCCCTTGGCCACACCGGACACGGCCGACAGCACGAAGCAGACCGTCAGGATCGCGATGATCGCCACCAGAACGCCGTTGCCGACCTCACCGATGCCGCCGACGATCTCGAGGCCGGACCCGATCTGGATCGCGCCCAGGCCGAGCGAGGCAGCGGACCCGAACAGGGTCGCGAAGATCGCCAGGATGTCGATGACCTTGCCCGCGGGGCCGTGGGCATGCTTGCCCAGCAGGGGCTCGAAGGCGGCGCTGATCAGCTGCAGGCGACCCTTGCGGTAGACGCCGTACGCAATCGCGAGCCCGACCACGGCATAGATCGCCCACGGGTGCAGGGTCCAGTGGAAGAGCGTGTGCGCCATCGCCGCCTCGGCGCGCTGCGGGTCGGAGAGCCCCTCGGTGCCGGGCGGGGCGTAGCCGGCCGTGTCGGCGAAGAACGTGAGCGGCTCGTTGACGCCGTAGAACATCAGCCCGATGCCCATGCCCGCGGAGAACATCATCGCCACCCACGAGGTCGTGGAGAACTCGGGCTCGTCGCCGTCTCGACCGAGGGGGATGTTGCCGTACTTGCCCAGTGCGAGCCACAGTGCGAAGACCACGAAGCCGGACGCGGTCAGGACGAACAGCCAGCCGAGGTATTCCATCGTGCCGGTCAGCGCGCTGCCCGAGGCGCTCGACAGGGATGCCGTGTCCAGGAAGCCCCAGGCGAGGAACGCGATGGCAATGGCGGCGGTGACACCGAAGACGATCCTGTCGATGACCTGCGGCCGGTGCGCCTCGGCCTCCGGCTCGACGTCGAGCGCAGGGTGCGGGATGACGGAGTCGGTCGGGGACTTGATGGCGCCCGTGAGGGTGTGGTCGTGGAGCTTGTGATCGTGCGGCGGAGCCTGGGTCACGAGTTCGTGACACCTCCCGGAGGGGTGAGTTGGACTGTGGACAAGTGTTCGACTGTAGGGGGACGGGGCCGCCGAGCGTCAACTCGCGGCAGGTAGGCGTGACCCGCGGCACACCGGTGCGACGGATCGGCCAGCGCGGGCCGCACGCGTCAGCGGGAGCTGTTGGCCGAGCGTCCGCGCACAACGCCGACGAAGGCCTGGGTGTCCTCGCCGTCGCGATCGAGCAGCCAGATCAGCCCGATCCGGGTCGGGTCGAGGTCGGTGACGGGGCGCTGGACGATGTCCCTGCGCTGGTGCAGCCGGGCGACGGACATCGGCACGATGACCACGCCGGTGCCGGCGGCCACCGTGTCGATGGCGTCCTTCTCCGACATCGGTGGCCAGTCGAGCTGGAAGGCGTCCGGTCGCCAGCCGCTCGCGTGCGGCCGCACGAGCTGCTCGTCGGCCAGGTCCGCGAGGGAGACCTCGTCCGCGGCGGCCACGAAGTGCTCTGCCCCCGCGATGACGACCGGTACTTCGCCGTACAACGGGATGCAGTGGAGGCCGTCGCGGTTGACGGGCAGCCGCACGAGCGCCATGTCGAGGTCGCCGTCACGGACGCCGTGCTCCTGCTCGGCCTCGAGGACCGGCACCAGCTCCAGCGTCTCGCGGCGGCGCTGACGCCAGGCGCGCGCCCACTTGTCGGGGGTCGCGCCCGTCACGAAACCGACGCGGAACCGATCAGCCATGGCGTGAGCATCCCACGCGCAGGCCGCCGCGGGCCTCAGACCTCGCCCGGCGCAGCCTTGCGGACGACGAGCCGGGTCCACGCGCCGAGGTAGATCCGGTCGCCGGTGCGGACCTCCTGCTTCTGGCCCGCGGCCACCGGGGTCTTGGGCAGCGCGTCGACGGCACCGCCGACGTAGGTGCCGTTGGACGAGCCGAGGTCCTCGACCCACCACCGACTGCCATCGGTGGTCAGCTGCGCGTGCCGACGGCTGATGCCGGTGTCCGAGCTCAGGTCGATGTCGGGGGAGATGTTGCGGCTCCTGGAGGCGCGCCCGATCAGGATCGAGGTGTTGTGCAGCGCCACGACCTGCGGCAGGCCGGGGGAGGGCAGCGGGTCGGTGCTCTCCTGGTCGGCGTACCAGTCCGGGTCGATCCAGATCTCGGCCACCCAGGCGGCGGCGAGGGGTGGCGAGATGTTGCCCGCGTCGGGAGCCGCTGCGGTGGGCTCGGCGCGCCGCGGCATCGAGCCGGTGGTGAAGTCGTAGCCGCACGCCTCGCAGAACAGCGCATCGACGGAGTTGGCGGCCGCGCAGTGGGGGCAGTCGTTGCCCGAGCCCGGCTTCGTGGCGGCGGCCTGCGCAGGAGCGGGTGTGCCCGCGGCGGGCATGGCCACGCCGCAGACGTCGCAGTAGTCGGTGGCCGTTGACTCGTGGCCGGCAGGACACGTCATCTCCGTCTCCTACTTCTTGATCCGCGTGGTCTTGGTCGAGGCCGTGTCGAGCGCCATCTCGTCCGCCTTGTCGACCGTCTTCTTCAGGCGGACGGTGCCTTCCTTCTCGTCGTCCACGTCGACGACCTTCCTGAGCCGGGTGGTGGCCTCCTCGTTCCCGGTCTCGGCCGCGAGCTGCACGGCCCGGCCCAGCTTGGTCGTGGCGGTCGCGTCGTCGCCGGCCGCCTTGGCGGCCAGCCCCTCCTGGATCATCGAGGCGAGCTCGGTCTGCCCGGTGTAGTGGGCGACCTGCTTGTCGATCTTGGCGGTCAGCTCGGAGTCGTTGGACCAGGTCGCCTTCACCAGGCCCTGGGCGGCGACGTCGTCGCCGATGGCGACCTGCACCCGCGCCGCGAGCTGCTCCTGGCCCACGGCCTTGGCCGGGAGGCGTACGGCGACGTGGTAGTCGCGCGACTCGTCGCCCCACGCCCCGGTGGGATAGCCGCCCGTGAGCGCGTTGACCGGGACGCGGCGGTCGGTGAGGTCCTCGACGGTGGGTGCGACCTGGCGGACGAACAGCACCTGGGCGCCCTGGGGGGCCCACACCCGCAGCTGGGCGTCGGCGACGCCGCGACCCATCGCGGTCTGCATCATCGCGCGGAAGTCCTCCGGCATCTCGGCGGGCGACGGGAGGATGTCGACGGTGCCGAGCAGCGCAGTGGCGATCCGGCGCAGCTCCTGGACCTTCCAGTCGGTGCCGGCGCCGCGGCAGTCGCACTGGAAGTAGCCCGTGGCCCGCTTGATGGCCGCGTCGAGCACGGCCGGCTGCTCGCCGTTCTCGCCGTCGGTGAGGAGGATCGCGTGTCGCTGGGTGACCTCGGGGACCGACGCGAAGACGGTGCCGGCCAGGTCGAGCCACGAGCCGATCGCCGTACCCCCCGTTGCCCGGAAGCCGGCGATCGCGGCCGAGGCCTGCTGCCGGCTCGAGGCATCCATCACGACCAGGGCCGGTCCGGCCTGCACGGGCGGGAAGACGAGGGTCGCGCGCTCGGTGCCCGCGATGACCGCGAACATGGTGCCGTCGATGATCTCGGCCAGGGCGGCCTGGGCCGCGTCCTTCGCGCCCTCCATCGTCTCGTGGCCCATCGAGCCGGACGTGTCGACGATGATGACCTCGCCGGCCGCGCCCGAACCGGACTGACCGGCGGTGCCGGCCCCGGCGCAGGTCACGGTGACGATGGCGTTGACGTCGGTCCCACCGTCGGGCAGGAACTCGTTCTGGTAGACGGTGGCGGCGAACTCAGCCATGTGGCTGCTCCTTGGTGGTCGGTGTCTGGGCGGCATTGTGCCCCGTGGTGATCGGTTGTACGCGTGCCAGCACCACGGTGATGTTGTCCTGGCCACCGCAGCCGTTGGCGAAGTCGGTCAGGGACAGCGCGAGCGCGGCCGGATCGGTGCTGGCGTGGGAGCGGAGCTGGGCTGAGAGGGCGTCGGGCTCGGAGGCGTAGTTCCACAGTCCGTCGGAGCACACGAGCAGCCACCCCGGGGTCGCGAGGGTCAGCTGTCCGACTCGCGGTGCGTGGTCGTGGCTGTCGCGTCCGAGCCACTTGGTGATCGCGTGCGCCTGCGGCGAGGACTCGGCTTCGGCGCGAGGGACGCCCGCCTCCATCTGGTCCTGTGCCGCGGAGTCGTCGACGCTGAGCTGTACGCCGGGTTCGGCGTCCGGGAGCCAGTAGATCCGGGAGTCGCCGACGTTGGCGTAGGTGAGGGTCTCGCCCTCGAGCACGGCGGCGCAGTACGTCGCCGATGCCGGACTGGTCGCGTCATCCGGCGCGGCCGCGACGACCAACTCGTTGGCCGCGGTCACGGCCTCGCCCATGGCCCGGGTGACAGCGGCCAGCTTGCCGTCCGGGGTGCCCATGCCCTGGGGCAGCGGCACCCGGAGCGCGGCCAGCGCCGCCTTCGCGCCGGCCAGCGAACCGATCTGCGAGTCGTCGGTGTTGGAGACACCGTCGAGGACGATGAGCACCGCACGCCGGTCGGCGGCGGTGCCGTCGGCGGTGGCGAGGATGGCCATCGCGTCCTCGTTGCGGTGGTGCCGGATGCCCTTGTCGCACACCCCGGCCACCCAGGGGGCGGCCTGCTCTCGGAAGTGGTCGCGGGGACTGAGGGCCTTCACGCCGCACTGTTCGCAGTAGCCGTCGGGTCCCACGCTGGCGCCGCAGCTCGCGCAGGCGGGGATCGCCGTGGACCCGGTCTCGGGGGGCGAGGTCTGGGTGGTCGCCCGCGAGATCGGTCCGCTGCCCAGGTCGTCGATCGGGCTGGGCTCGCTGGCCGCCGGTTCCGTCACCGTCACCGGCGGCGCCGGAGCGGGTGCCCCCGTCG
>NZ_JANPEO010000454.1:0-2512 GCF_031422975.1 Nocardioides sp.
GGCGCGCCCTCGAGCACGCCGACCGGTCTGACCGGCCACTCGCCGGCCCGTCAGGACGCGAGCTTCATCGGTCGCGCGTTCCCCAGGAACGCCTCGGCCCGGGGGCGACTGGTCGCCGGTTTCCCGGAGCTCCTGCGCCCGCTGCGCGGCTCGCTCATCGCCACGAGCAGCGTCGCCACCGACGAGCAGCGACTCCAAGCTGCGCTTGTGAGCACCACCGCGGACTCGCCCGAGCAGGTCCTGCGCGGCTATCGAGTGCGACTCAGCGCGCGTGGCATGCAGGAGCAGGCCGCACCTGCCGCCGCCGGATCCGTGGCCGCCGCGTTCGTGCGCGGACCCAGCACCATCACCGTGACCGTGACCCGCGAGGGGGCCTGGACGTCCTACTCGGTGTACGGCGCCCTGCAGGCCGGGAAGGCGTGACTGGTCCTCGATGTACATCACCCTGCGGGATCGTCCGGGAACCGGGGACAAGACCGCGACCGCACGGAGCACGGTTGACCGCGCTCCGGTCGGTCGCGTCGTCATCCTCCTCGGATTCGTCTCGTTGCTCACCGACATCTCGTCCGAGTCCGTCTCCGCGATCCTCCCGCTCTACCTCACCGCCGTGGTCGGCCTGAGCCCGGTCGCGTACGGCATCATCGACGGGCTCTACCAGGGCGTGAGCGCACTGGTCCGGCTCGGCGGCGGCTGGCTGGCCGACACCACGGACCGGCCGAAGTGGGTCGCGTTCCTCGGCTACGGCGTCTCGGCGGTGGCGCGCGTGTTCCTGCTCTTTGCCACCGGGGCGGGCGCGATCGCGGCCGTCGTGACGGCGGATCGCATCGGCAAAGGCATCCGCACCGCGCCCCGTGACGCGATGATCTCGACGAGCACGGCAACCGAGCACCTCGGCCGGGCGTTCGGCGTGCACCGGATGCTCGACACCATCGGTGCGGCGCTCGGTCCGCTCATCGCCTTCGCCCTGCTGTGGCTGGTGCCGGACGGCTATTCGCTCGTGCTCGTGGTCTCGTTGGGGTTTGCCGTCGTGGGCGTGGCCCTGCTCGGCCTGCTCGGCCCCGACGTTCGGCTCCGGCCCGAGAAGGTGGGATCGACGCCGCCGCCCTTCCGCTGGCGTGACGTGGGCGACCAGCGTCTGCGTCCACTCCTGCTCGTGGTCGGCCTGCTCGGCGTCCTCACCGTCGGCGACGGATTCATCTACCTCGCCCTGCTCGACCACGGCGGCTTTGCGGCGGCGTGGTTCCCGCTGATGTACGTCGGGACCAATATCGCCTACCTGGCCTTCGCCGTGCCGATCGGCCGGCTGTCCGATCGGGTCGGGCGCGCCCGCGTCCTGGTCATCGGACACGTGTCGTTGGCCGGGGCCTACGTGTGTGCCGTTGTGCCGACCTCGATGGCCGTCGCGACGATCGGAACCCTGCTCCTGCTGGGCACCTTCTACGCCGCGACGGACGGCGTGATCGCGGCCGTGGCCAGTCGGCTCGTGCCGGTCCAGGCGCGCAGCAGCGGCATCGCCGCCGCGCAGACCGTCGTGTCGGTGGCCCGCATGCTGGCCTCGGCCGGCTTCGGTGTGCTCTGGCTGCTCGTCGGTCCCGGCGCCGCACTGTTGGGCGTCGCCGGCGCGCTCCTGCTCGCCGTGGCGGTCGCCGCGTCGCACATTCGCCTCCTCGACCGCGTCGCGTCGACGCCGTGAGCACCCTGACGCGTGCCGCCGCGTTCATCACGGTCGTCGTTGCCGTCGCGGGGGGCGCCGGAGCCTACGCCGTGCAGCAGCGGCAGGATTTCCAGGAGCGACGCGAGACGCCGCCGTCCGTCGCACAGACCGCCGCCAACATTCTCCAAGACGCCCCACGCATTGTCTTCCGGCACACCGGCCTCGACAGCTCGTACGGCATGGTGGCGATGGTGTCGCTCGCCGAGCCCAGCGGCTCACGAGCCTTCACCAACGTGAGCTGCGACAGGGTGGCCGCCTGGAACGGCGGTGCGTCCTGCCTCGTCACCGAGCGCGGGGTGGTGACGAGATTCGAGGCACACCAGCTCGATGCCGCCTGGCAGGAGTCGAGCAGTCGACCGCTGCCGGGCATCCCGAGCCGGACGCGCGCCTCCGCCGACGGGACCCTGGTGGCGACGACGGCGTTCGTCAGCGGTCACTCCTACATGTCGACCGGCTTCTCCACCGCGACCGAAGTGCGAGAAGTCGGAGGCGGGCGCGACTGGGGCAACCTGGAGGACTTCGCCCTTGTCCTCGGGGGCCACCGGGTTGATCCGGCGGACCGCAACGTCTGGGGCGTCACGTTCGTCGACGATGTGACCTTCTACGCGACGGTGGACACGGGCGGCAAGACCTACCTCGTGGCGGGCAACCTCGAATCGCGCACGCTCACCTCGGTCACGACGACGGCTGAGTGCCCCGCTGTGTCCCCCGACCGGAGTCGCGTCGCCTTCAAGGTCGATGTCGACCGAGGCCGGGCCATCGTGTGGCAGCTGGCCGTGCTCGACCTCGCGAGCGGCG
>NZ_JANPEO010000455.1:0-4145 GCF_031422975.1 Nocardioides sp.
CGCCGACGAGCTCAGCGGCTTCACCGCCCACCCGGGCCAGCTCACCGTCGTCGTGAGCGCGGTGCCCGAGCAGAGCTCGGCCCTCGCCGACCGTCTCGGTCGCTACCTCCCGCCCGACACCGACCCCGTCGGCGAGGACGACGGCGATGGTCTCAAGGGGCGCGCGGCCCGACAGGCCCGGGCCGACCGCGAGCGCCGTCGCGCCCGGATCGCCGCTCGCGACGAAGAGGCCGCGACCCGCGAGTGGGGCGTACGCCTCGGTGGCGTCGACCTGTCCGCGGCGCGTCTCGGCGACGTACGGCGGCAGGTGCTGGTCAGCGACACCAGCAGCGGCCTGTTCGCCGGCACCCTCCAGGACGCCATCGACCCGCACGGCCGGTTGACGCGCGAGCAGGCCGAGGCCGCGCTGCGTGTGGCCAATGCCGAAGACGTCTACGACGCGCTGCCCGAGGGTTGGCAGGGCCAGCTCGACGAGCGCGGCCGCGGCCTGTCCGGCGGCCAGCGTCAGCGCGTGGTGCTGGCGCGCGCGCTCGCCGTGGAGGCCCCGATCCTGGTGCTGGTCGAGCCGACCTCCGCCGTCGACGCCCATACCGAGGCCCGCATCGCCGAGCGGGTGACCGACCACCGCCGCGGCCGGACGACCGTGGTCTGCACGGTGTCGCCGCTGTGGCTGCACCACGCGGACCGCGTCGTACTCCTCCAGGACGGTGTGGTCGTCGCCGACGGCGAGCACGCCGACCTCCTCGAGCACGACGCCGGCTATCGCAGTGTCGTGGCCAGGTCGCTCGACGACGTCGACGAGGGGGCCTCGCGATGACCGACCTGTTGGCCACCTCTCCCGACACCTGGCGCGACCGCGACCTCGACCCGCCGGCCATCCCGCCGGAGCTGATCCCACCCGTCGACGCGACGCCCAGGGAGCGCAACACCGCGCTGTGGGCGCGCCACGACCTGCGCCGTCGGCGGGCAGAGGACGTCTACACGGCCTCCCGCAACCCCGAGCGCGGCTGGCCGGTGTCGGGCAACCGCGCCGTACTGACCTTCTTCCGCGACCTGCTGGTCAGCCGACGTGGCATGTTCACCGCACTCGTCGTGTTCAACGCCCTCGCTGCGGCCACCGGCCTGGTCGTGCCGCGGCTGCTCGGCGAGCTGGTCAACACCACGATCGACGGTGGTGGCCTGCCGCTGGACGAGCTCGCCCTGGTGATCATCGGGGTGGTGCTGCTGCAGTCGGCCTTCACCTTCATCGCCCAGCGCACCTCGACGCTCTTCGGCCAGGACCTGCTCTCCACGGCCCGCGAATACATCGTCCGCACGATCCTTCGACTGCCACTCGGTGCAGTCGAGCGCGCCAGCACCGGTGACCTCGTCACCCGGGTCACCCGCGATGTCGGCACGATGAGCCGCTCGGTCCAGTACGGCCTGCCGATGGCGATCATCTCGCTGCTGACGGTGATGCTCTCGATCGGCGCAATGCTGCTCAACTCCGTGGTTCTCGCGTTACCCGCGCTGCTCACCTTCGCCAGCTCGGCCTGGGCGGTGCGCGGCTACCTGCGGCGCGCTCCCAAGGCCTACATCACCGAGGGAGCGACGTACTCCCGCATCAACACCACGCTCACCGAGACGGTCGAAGGTGCCCGCACCGTCGAGGCCCTGGGCCTCTCGGGCGTGCGCGTCCGTGCCGGTGATGGCGACATCGAGGTGTCGGCGCAGGCCGAGCGCTACGGCATGACGCTGCGCAACCAGCTCTTCATGGCGCTCAACTTCGCCTTCCAGACGCCGCGTGTCATCACCCTGCTGGTCGGCGCCTACGCCTACACCCGCGGCTGGGTCGACCTGGGGCAGATCACCGCCGCCGTCTTGTACGTCGAGGCGCTGGGCGACCCGCTCGACCGGCTGATCGGCGAGGACGACCGGCTCCAGGTGGGCGCCGCGTCGACGAGCCGACTGCTCGGGATCGCCGAGGTGTCGCCCGACCGCGAGGCCGGAGACCAGCTCCCCGACGGCATCGACCTGGTCGGCACCGACCTCCGGTTCGCCTACCGCGAGGGCCACGACGTCCTCCACGGGGTCGACCTGCGGCTGGGCGTCGGCGAGCGGCTGGCGATCGTCGGCCCGAGCGGCTCGGGCAAGTCGACGCTGGGTCGCCTGCTGTCGGGCATCAATCGGCCGCGCACCGGCTCGGCCACCATCGGTGGCGTCGAGCTGGTCGACCTGCCCCTCGAGGTGCTGCGCACCGAGGTCGCACTGGTCACCCAGGAGCACCACGTCTTCATCGGCTCTGTCCGCGACAACATCGTGCTGGCCCGCGAGGACTCCGACGACGACGCGGTCCGCGAGGCGCTGAGCGCTGTCGGGTCGCTGCTCTGGGTCGAGCGCCTGCCGCAGGGCCTCGACACCGTGATCGGTTCTGGCCGCTACGCCCTCACCCCGGCGCAGGCCCAGCAGGTCGCGCTGGCGCGGCTGATCATCGCCGATCCGCACACGCTCGTGCTCGACGAGGCCACCTCGCTGATCGACCCGCGCACCGCACGCACGCTCGAGGGCTCGATGAACAACCTGCTCGAGGGTCGTACCGTCGTCGCCATCGCCCACCGACTGCACACCGCCCACGACGCCGACCGGATCGCGGTGGTCATCGACGGCCGGATCGTCGAGCTCGGCAGCCACGACGAGCTGGTCGAGATGGACGGGGAGTACGCCGCACTCTGGCGCGCCTGGACGTCCTGATCCCGCGACCACAGCGCTACCGAACAGTCGGGCTGTCGGCAGGCGCTCAGGACCACCTGACTGTTCGGTAGCGCCGAGTGGTCCGTCCGCGTGCCCGAGGATCAGCCGGCCAGCATCGGCATGAGCCGGGCACCCATGTGCTCCTAGTTGTACTCGGCAGGGACGTTGGTGACGGTCGGGCCTTGTGAAGGGTGAGGACCTCCGGGCTTAGTGGAGATGTCTAAGTCATCCGCTGGCCCAGGAGGTCCTCGTGTCCCACGCTAACGCCCGTCTGAATCTGCATGGCCGTCTGCTGCTCGTTGAGCGGGTGATCCGGCACGGCCGTCCGGTCGCGCATGTCGCCAAAGAACTCGGAATCTCACGGCAGTGCGCCCACCGCTGGATTGCCCGCTTCCGCGCCGAGGGTGAGGCCGGCCTGGCCGATCGTTCCTCGCGCCCACATCGGTGTCCGCGACGAACACCGGCCGCGGTCGAGGGTCAGGTGTTGCAGTTACGGCAGCGTGAGCGTCACGGTCAGGACTGGATCGGTCCCGAGCTCGGCGTCCCGGCCCGCACGGTCTCAGCGATCCTGCGTCGTCACCGGGTGCCCTATCTGCGCGAGTGCGACCCGCTGAGCGGTGAGGTGATCAGATCGTCGAAGACGACCGCGGTCCGCTACGAACACGACCACCCCGGATCGCTGGTGCACATGGACGTGAAGAAGGTCGGCCGGATCCACGACGGTGGCGGCTGGAAAGCCCATGGCCGGAGCATGGGCAGCACGGGGGCCAAGAAGAGAGCCAGGATCGGATTCGACTACGTCCACTCGGTCGTCGACGACCACTCCAGACTGGCCTACTCCGAAGTCTTGGCCGACGAGAAGGGCCCAACATGCGCGGCGTTCCTGCTGCGAGCCGCGCGCTACTTTGCCGACCACGGGATCGCCCAAATTGAGCGGGTCATGACCGACAACCACCTCAGCTACAAGCGATCCAACGACGTCGCGACAGTGATGGCCACACTCGCCGCCAAGCACGTCTTTATCCGCCCGCACTGCCCGTGGCAGAACGGAAAGGTCGAGCGCTACAACCGCACACTCCAGGTCGAGTGGGCCTATCGACGGATCTTCCTCAGCAACGACGCAAGGACCGCTGCGCTGGCGCCATGGCTCGAGTTCTACAACACTGGCCGACGCCACTCGGCCATCGGAGGACTCCCGCCAATCAGCCGACTGTCATGAACCTGTCAGCCGAGTACATCTAGAGCCACCCGTTGGCCTGCGCGAGCCGGGCCGCCTCGGCCCGGGTCGTGGCGCCGGTCTTGCCGATTGCCGCGGACAGGTGGTTGCGGACCGTGCCCTCGGACAGGTGGGCGCGGGCAGCGATGGCGGCGACCGGCGACCCGTCGAGGGACAGAGTGAGGATCTCGGCCTCGCG
>NZ_JANPEO010000456.1:0-2219 GCF_031422975.1 Nocardioides sp.
CTGCGCCGACGGCGTCCATGCACCCGAGTGTGCCGGGTCGCTGCGAGATGGCCCGAGACGGCCACCCGTGGGGGGAGGGGGTGGCCGTCTCGGCGGGGGGAGGGGGGAGCGTGTGGTGTCAGCGCTTGCCGGCGGTGGCCGGCTTGCCGTGACCAGCGGACGTCGGCTTGGAGGTCGGGGTGGGCTTGGCCGTGGGCTTGCCGGTGGTGGTCGGCTTGTTCGTGGGGGTGGGCTTCGCCGTGGGCTGGCCGGTGGTGGTCGGCTTGTTGGTCGGGGTCGGCTTCGCGGGTGTGGCGGGCTTGACCTTCGGCTCACCGACGAGCGTCACGCAGTAGGTCGCGATGTTCTCCCTGCCACCGGCCGCGGTGGCCAGGGCGGTGAACGCGGTGCTGTCGAGGGCCTTGCCGTGCAGGGACTTGTCGTGGGCCGAGAAGGCGTTGCACATACCCTTGAGGCTGGGCGAGGGGGCTGAGGTCGACGAAGGCTCGACCGGCTCCGAGGTGGCGGTCTCCTTCGGCTTCTTGGTCTTCGTGACGTCAGCCGTCGGGGTCGCCGTCGGGGTGAGCGTCGGGGCGGTGGTGGCCCGGCTCTGCGCGACCGAGTCGGTGGCCTGGTCGGACGCCTGGTCCGGCAGCGCCGGCAGGTGGCCGGTGGCGGCCAGGGCGAAGCCGCCGGAGGTGACGGCGACGATGACGCCGGTGGCGATGGCGGCCCGAGTGGCGGCGCTGCGAGCGGTGGTCATGTCACTCCTGGTGATGGGTGGGGGGGTCACACGAGCGGCATGGAAGACTGAGACCGCTGCGTTCTCGCGGAGCAGCTCCCTGTCCCGGGCCGGCGCGCGCAGGGCATCCAGCACGGGACCGACGGTGGGGTCGGACCCGGCCGGGGCGCTGAGGATGCGCTCGGTCTGGTGGCGGGAAAGGCGGCGGTGGTTGCTCATCTCATGCCTTCAGCGTCGGGCGCTCTGAAAGTGTCACGGCTTGCGTCGGAGAACTTTTCCTCGCCCTGCTCGAGTCGTCGCGCGAGCGCGCGCAGCCCCCGGTGGGTGGCGCTGCGTACTGCCCCTGGCCGCTTGCCCAGGATCCGCGCCGTCGTGGGCGCGTCGAAGCCGAAGACGGTCCGCAACAGGATCGCCTCGGCCTGGTCCCTCGGCAAGGCGGCCACCATCGCCAGCGCCGCGTCCGTCCCGATCATGTCGGCGACCAGGGACTCCACGTCGATCCCGGCCGGCCGGTCGAGCAGCTCGAGCAGCTCGCTGTCGACGCGCGGCTGGCGCTGCCGCCGACGCAGGTGGTCCAGGGCTCGATGGCGACCGATGGTCGTCAGCCAGCCACGGAAGCCGTCCGCATCGCCGGCGAACCGGTCGAGGTCGCGAAACCCCTGGGCCCACGTCTCGCTCGCGACGTCCTCGGCATCGTCGGGGCCGACCAGGACGGTCAGGTAGCGCAGCAGTCTCGGCTGGATGTCGCGATACACGACCCGGAGCGCAGCCTCGTCGCCTGCGAGCATCTGCTCCACGAGCGGGTCGAGGGGATCGGCGGAGTCGGGCACCCGCTTTGGTCTACAGCACCGGCGGCACCGACACTCGCATTACCGGGATTTCGGCGGCTGCGTGGCCGTGTCCCTGCGGGGCGGCAGGGGCACCAGCATCGAGGTGCGGGCGGCATACTCCGGGTAGCCGGGCCGCTGCATCATCGTGCGTTCGAGCAGCCGGGCTCCGGTGGCGAAGGCGAGGAAGTACGTCATCGCGACCGGTGCCACGATGGTCAGCAGTCCCGGCAACCATCCGGCCGACAGGGCGCCCGCGAGCCAGAGGCCCCACCAGACGCACGCATCGCCGAAGTAGTTCGGGTGCCGCGTGTAGCGCCACAGCCCGGTCTCCATCACCAGCGGCTTGCGGTCCCGGGGGAGCCGCCGGTAGGCCGCGAGCTGCGCGTCGCCGACGGCCTCGAACAGCAGGCCGACGAGCCAGACGGCACCACCCACGACGACCAACCACCGCCAGCGGACGTCGTACGCCGCAGCGACGACCAGTGGTGAGGACACGACGAACACCGCGAGACCCTGGACGGCGAACACCTTGCGGATGACCGTGCCGAAGCCCGCGTCACCGATCAACGCGGTGTAGCGCGGGTCCTCGCCGTGACCGCGGGACCGGCGCTGGATGTGGAGCGCGAGGCGCCCGCCCCAGATGCCGACCAGCAGCGCGAGCGCCCACG
>NZ_JANPEO010000457.1:0-2979 GCF_031422975.1 Nocardioides sp.
GGTGTTCGTGCCGATCGTCATCGAGATGGCGGGCTCGTCGACGTGGATGAGCGGCAGCGCGACGGGGTTCTCCGCGTCGGCGAGGGTCTCGCCGATGGTGATCTCGGGGATGCCGGCGACGGCGACGATGTCACCGGGACCCGCAGTCGTGCCGGGCTGGCGCTCGAGGCCCTCGGTGACGAGGAGCTCGGTGATCTTCACGTTCTTCACCGAGCCGTCGCGGCGCATCCAGGCCACGGTCTGGCCCTTGTTGAGCGTGCCCTCGTGGACCCGGACCAGTGCGAGGCGACCGAGGAACGGGGAGGCGTCGAGGTTGGTGACGTGGGCCTGCAGGGGCGCGCCCTCGGTGTAGACGGGGGCCGGGATGGTCTCGAGGATCGTCTTGAACAGCGGCTCGAGGTCGCTGCCCTCGGGCATCGTGCCGTCCTCGGGCGCCACCAGGCTGGCGATGCCGGCGCGACCCGACGCGTAGACGACCGGGAAGTCGAGGGCGTCCTGGCTGTGGCTCTCGTCGAGGAGGTCCATGAAGAGCTCGTACGTCTCCTCGACGACCTCGGCGATGCGGGCGTCGCTGCGGTCGGTCTTGTTGACGACGAGGATCACCGGCATGTCGGCGTTGAGCGCCTTGCGCAGCACGAAGCGCGTCTGCGGGAGCGGTCCCTCGGAGGCGTCCACGAGCAGCACGATGCCGTCGACCATCGACAGGCCGCGCTCGACCTCGCCACCGAAGTCGGCGTGGCCGGGAGTGTCGTTGATGTTGATCGTCATCGGCTTGCCGCCACCGGCGGGGCCGGCGTAGTGGACCGCGGTGTTCTTCGCCAGGATCGTGATCCCCTTCTCGCGCTCGAGGTCACCGGAGTCCATGACCCGCTCGGCGACACTCTCGGCCTGGTGCGCCGTGAAGGCGCCGGCCTGACGCAGCATGGCGTCGACGAGGGTGGTCTTGCCATGGTCGACGTGGGCGACGATGGCGACGTTGCGGAGGTCTGAGCGTTCAGGCATGGAAGTAACGTCGCGCTTTCGATCGAGGCAGTGGACGGCGGGCAGGCAGGCGAGTCGCCAACTTGGCCGTCAGTCAGTGTATTGCCGCAGGCCCGGTTGACGGCATTCGGCAGATCCACCTGTGGGCTGGGACACGTTGTCGCCGCCGCAGGGGTTGGCAAGGTCGGCGCCCACGGGTAGGCAGGACCCATGACTGGGGACCGCGCGACCACCTGCACCTTCATCCCGCCCTATCTCCTCGAGCGGGTGGGTGCCGTCGACGCCCTCGCCCTCGACGAGCAGCTGCGCCTACGCCGCACCGCGCGCGCCGCCGAGCCGCACACGAGCGCAGCCCGGGCCGTCGACGTGGCTGCCTGGACCGTCCACGACGCCGACAACGCGACCAGGCTCCCGGGTCGCCCCGTACGGGCCGCGGGCCAGCCCGCGACCGGCGACGTGGCCGTCGACGAGGCCGCGGCCGGGATCGAGGCGACGCTGCGCATGTTCGCCGACGGCTTCTCCCGCTCGTCCTACGACGACGCCGGCGCGCCCGTGACGATCACCGTCCACTACGGCCAGCGCTACGACAACGCATTCTGGGACGGCAACCAGCTGGTCTTCGGCGACGGCGACGGCACCATCTTCGAGCGCTTCACCAAGAGCGCGGACGTGCTGGCGCACGAGTTCGGGCACGCGGTGACCGAGCACACCGCGGGCCTGGTCTATCGCGACCAGCCCGGCGCCCTCAACGAGTCGGTCTCCGACGTCTTCGCCGCCTGCTTCAAGCAGCACGTGGCCGGTGAGTCCGCGGCCGACGCCGACTGGCTGATCGGGGAGGGGATCTTCGTCCCCGGCATCGTGGCCCGCGCCCTTCGCGACATGGCCGCGCCCGGCACCGCCTACGACGACCCCAGGCTCGGCGTTGACCCGCAGGTCGGCCACATGGACGACTTCATCGTCACCGGCGAGGACAATGGTGGCGTCCACCTCAACTCCGGCATCCCCAACCGCGCCTTCCAGCTCGCCGCCACGGCGATCGGTGGCGCCAGCATCGAGGGCGCAGGCCAGATCTGGTACGCCGCACTCACGGCCGGCTCCCTGCAGCCCACCGCCGACTTCGCTGCGTTCGCGGCAGCCACCATCGCCGCGGCCGGCCAGCACTCGGCGGCCGTGACGTCGGCCTGGCAGCAGGTGGGCGTGACCACCGGTGTCATCAGGACGCCCAGACCCGGCCCCGCCGAGACCGGTGCTGCCGGAATGGTCCGGGTGAAGCGCTCCGGCGGGTTCGCCGGTCGCACCGAGGAGGGTCTCGTCGCGCTCGAGGAGGCCGACGAGGGCGTGCGCGCCCTGGTGGCGCGGATCGACCTGGACGCGGCGGCGGCCAGCGCTGCGGCGTACAGGGCCATGCCCGACATGTTCGTCTACACGTTCCAGGTCGCCGAGGGCGATCCGGTCACGCTGCCTGAGCAGGCACTGTCGGGCGACCTGCGCGCGCTCGCCGCGCTGGTGCTGCGCAACGATCGCTGAGGATCAGTCGGCGAGTGCCCGGTCGAGCGCGGCCTGCACGTGCAGCGTGGTGCACGGGATCGCCGGGAGCTCGATGTCGGCCTGGCGGATGAGGAGCTCGAGCTCGGTGCAACCGAGCAGGATCGCGCGGGCGCCGGCGTCCCAGAGCTCCTCGGTGATGGCGACGACCCTGCGACGGGTGGCGTCGACCACGTCGCCGTGCACGAGCTCGTCGTAGATCGCCGAGTTGAGGGTGTCGTGGTGCCTCGCCTCGGGCACCAGCACCGTGACTCCGTGCGCGGCCAGCCGGTCGACGAAGAAGGAGTCCTCCATCGCGACCGTCGTGCCGATCAGGCCCACGGTCGAGTGACCGGCCTGCTGGCAGGCCTCGGCCACCACGTCACCGAGGTGCAGGAGCGGGATGTCCACCGCGTCGGCCACCGCGTCGGCGACCTTGTGGAAGGTGGTCGTGCACAGCAGCAGGAAGTCGGC
>NZ_JANPEO010000458.1:0-2460 GCF_031422975.1 Nocardioides sp.
CGACCCCCACGCCGACGCCGACGCCCACCCCACCGGCGCCGACTGGCAACGCGGCGGCCGCGATCGCCTTCGCCGCCGACCAGATCGGTGACCCCTACAAGTGGGGTGCGGCTGGTCCGAACGCGTGGGACTGCTCCGGCCTGACCGCCGGCGCCTGGGCTGCTGGCGGCAAGTCGCTGCCGCACTACTCGGTCGCCCAGTACACCGGCTCGACGCCGATCGCCGCTGCCTCACTGGTTCCCGGCGACCTGGTCTTCTGGGGCTCGAGCTCGAAGTCGAGCTCGATCTACCACGTCGCGCTCTATGTCGGTGACGGCCAGATGATCCACGCCCCGCGGACCGGTCGCCCGGTGGTGCAGGAGTCGATGTACTCCTGGACGGCGCCGAACTTCTTCGCCCGTCCCTGACGCGCGCTGGTGCCGGGGTCGCCACGAACTGGCGGCGCCCGACAGGTGGAGCGCCGAGATCGACGTCGTACGCCGCCAGTTGAGCCGAGCCAGGGGCAGGCCCGCGTCAGTCGGAGAGTGGAGCGACCTTGGTCGCCAGCCGGGCGGCGAGCTCAGCCGGGTCGAGGGTCCCGGCCAGGATCCGGGTCGTCGGCCACGCCGAGGTGTCGAGGCCCGAGAGGCGGTCGAAGACGGCCAGGTCTGCGGCGTACAGGGAAGCCAGCGATGCCAGATCGTCGGCCGTCGGCGCGGTCCCGCTGACCAGCGAGGCGCCGGCGTAGCGGTTGCGCAGCGGCGGGTGCTCCTCGAAGCGCGGCAGCCCGAGGTGATCGGTCGCCCGGTCGACTGCCGGGTTGAACGACGCCAGCATCTGCCGGAACTCGAGCAGCAACCACTGTGAACGGTCGAAGATCGAGAAGCCGTGCTCGAGCTGGGCGCCGTAGTAGCCCCGGGCGATGCCGGACATGTGCTTGTAGCGCATCGGCTTCACATCGGTCGGCACCGCGGTGGGCAGCGAGGTCGGGCGGAACTCGGTGAGGAAGCCCGGCCAGTCGGGCCAGTCGGGATGGCGGGTCCGCAGCATCGTCCAGTGCGAGAACAGTCGCTCGATCGGGTCGCGGAACACCGCGATCAGCGGGAGGTCGGGGTTGTAGGCCCGCATCCGCTCGAGGGCGTTGGGCCAGAACAGGTAGACCGGGGTGGAGTCGCCGACCATCGTGTGGACCCGGGCCCGCCGCGGCGCCGTGTAGTCGCGCTCGTAGTCGGGGTGCGCCCAGTCGTAGCCCTCGTCGTTGAAGAAGTGCGCTTCCTTGCGCGGCGGCCGGCAGACGAGGCGGTGCTGGCTGATCGTCCCGGACAGCGTCGAGGTCCCGCTCTTCTGCACGCCCACGATCGAGAAGTTGTACGGCATGCGTCCGAAGTCGGCCTCGGGCTCGGGACGGTTCACGCGCGCGACGCTACCTTGTGAGACATGACCACGAGCGACGCTGTCGAGAACGTGACGGATGAGTCAACGGCGCCGACACCGAGGGCCGGCTACGTGCAGCCCGTCGTCGACGTCGCCGCCCTGAGCGCGCTGCTCGACGGGAAGTACGCCGACGTGCGTGCGCTCGTCCGCGACAACCTCGCCGAGCACCAGCGGATCCTCCTCGACGCCGAGGAGATGGACACGGCGGCCTTCCGCGACCGGGTGCGCGACGTCGTCGTCGAGATGGCGGGCACAGGCCAGACCGGGATGGGTTTCCCGACGGCGTACGGCGGTGGCGGCGACATCGGCGCCTCGGTCGCCGCGTTCGAGACGCTCGCCTTCGGCGACCTCAGCGTGCTGGTCAAGGTCGGCGTCCAGTTCGGGCTGTTCGGCGGCGCGATCCTCCAGCTGGGCACCAAGGCGCACCACGACGCCTACCTCGCCGACCTCGTCACCGGCACGGTGATGGGTTGCTTCGCGATGACCGAGACGGGGCACGGCTCCAACGTCCAGGCGCTGGGGACCACTGCGACGTACGACGTCGCGACCCGGGAGTTCGTCATCACCACCCCCGACGACGCGAGCCGCAAGGACTACATCGGCAACGCCGCTGCACACGCCGACGTCGCGGTCGTCTTCGCGCAGCTCGAGGTCGGCGGCGAGGGTCGGGGAGTGCACGCCTTCGTCGTGCCGGTCCGGGAGAACGGGCAGGTCCTGCCCGGCGTCCGCATCGAGGACTGTGGTCACAAGATGGGGCTCAACGGCGTCGACAACGGCCGCATCTGGTTCGACGGGGTGCGGATCCCACGGACCAACCTGCTCAACCAGTTCGCCGACGTCACCGAGGCGGGCGACTACGAGAGCTCGATCGAGAATGCCAACAAGCGCTTCTTCACCATGCTCGGCACCCTGGTCCAGGGCCGCGTCTGCGTCGGCGGCGCCGGCATCAACGCCGCCAAGGTCGCGCTCACCCTCGCCACCCGCAATGCCGGGCGTCGCCGTCAGTTCGAGGCCGCCTCCCCCGACCAGGAGCAGCTGCTGCACGAC
>NZ_JANPEO010000459.1:0-6088 GCF_031422975.1 Nocardioides sp.
GTGGCGGCGCAGGCCCACCGCCGGGTGCACCTGCGCGAGTTCGCCAAGGTCGGCGCGAAGTCCAGCGACCTCGTCCTCCAGGTCGAGCAGGCACTGCCGACCGACCCCGATCTCGCGGTCATCCTGATCGGCGCCAACGACGTGACCCACACGGTGACCCCTTCGCAGTCGGTGCGGCACCTGGCCGAGGGCGTGCGCCTCCTGCGCGAGCACGGCGTCAAGGTCGTGGTCGGCACCTGTCCCGACCTGGGCACGATCAAGCCCATCGCTCCCCCGCTCAAGCAGGTCGCGCGCTCCTGGTCCCGGCGCCTGGCCGCGGCCCAGACGATCGCGGTGGTCGAGGCAGGCGGCCGCACCGTGGCGCTTGCCTCGATCCTCGGGCCGGAGTTCGCCGCGGCCCCGGCCCTGCTGTTCGGCCCGGACCAGTTCCACCCCTCCGCCGACGGCTACAAGCAGCTCGCGTCGGTGCTGATCCCGTCCTGCCTGGCCGAGCTGGGCCTGATCCCCGAGGACGAGGCCCTGCCCATGGCCTACCGCGGCGAGGGCGTGCTGCCGGTCGCGGCCGCCGCCGTACGCGCCGTCAAGACGCCTGGCACCGAGCTCGGTGGCACCGAGGTCTCCGGGTCCCAGCGCGGCCTGCGCGGCCGCTGGGTCGAGCTGCGGCACCGTCGCCGCCACCCGAGCCCGGCTGTCGAGTCGCCGCAGGAGTCCGAAATTGACGCTGGCCCGGCGTCCATCGACGTCGGGCCAGCGGAGTAGCGGCGGATCAGTCCTGCTGGAAGATCGCCAGGATCCGGAGCAGGTTGGTGTAGATCCAGACGAGGCTGACGGTCAGGCCGAAGGCGGCACGCCAGGAATCGCGCTCCGGGAGGCCGGCGGCGATGCCCTTCTCGACGAAGTCGAAGTCGAGGATCAGCATGAACACGCCCATCACCAGGCCGCCGATGGCGAACAGCAGGCCGAGCGTGCCGAAGCCGAAGAAGCCGATCTGGTTGCCGAAGAAGCCCAGCACCATCTCCATCATGCCCAGCGCCACCATGCCGAACATGGCCGCGACCACGAAAGTGCGGAACTTGTTGCCGACCTGGATGTTGAAGAACTTGTAGGCCGCGAGCGTGCCCGCGAACGCCGCGAACGTGCCGATGACGGCCTGCAGCACGATGTCCGTGCTCACCCCGGCATAGGCCGGGATGATCTTGGAGAACGCACCGAGGGCGACGCCCTCGAGCGCGGCGAAGGCGATGACCAGCGCGGGGCTGATGACCTTCTTGAAGGAGTTGACCATCGACAGCGCGAACGCACCGAACGACCCGACCATCAGGGCGAGGTAGAGCCGGCCGATGGCGTCGGGGTTGTTGGCGCCGGACTCGGTGATCGAGTCTCCGGTCCAGAACCACGTCGCGGCCGCAGCTGCGATCACGACGGCCAGGGTGATGGCGGTCTTCTGGACGACCGAGTCGATCGTCATCCGGCCCTGGCCGACCTGCTGGGTGGGGCTGCCGGTGCCGAAGTTGGAGGGGTCGCCGTACTCCGGGGCTGTCGGCGCCTGGCCGTAGCCGGGGTAGGCCTGGCCGCCGCCGGCGTACGACTGGTTGCCGTAGGCGTTGGCCGTTCCGTTGAACTCCTCGGAACGGTTGAAAACAGGGTTGTTGCTCTTCATGGTCTCTCCTTGGAGGCCGCTGTACAGGGTGCTGCGTGTGCTGTCACCTTACGTGGCAGCTACCTGTTCGAACGTGCGAGCGGGGCCCGGTGTTCCCGCGAACCGCCAGATCACTCTCACCCTGGACACGGTGCCCCGACTGGGATTCGAACCCAGACTGCGCGGTTTTTAAGACCGCTTCCTCTGCCGGTTGGGATATCGGGGCTACAGATGGGTGCTGCGAGCGTAGAGGGCGTACGCCCCCGCGGCCCGGTCAGTGCACCAGCTCACGCGCGCGCCGGAAGACCGCGTCGAGCATGGCCGGTGTCAGCCTGCCGGTGAAGGTGTTGTGCTGGCTGGGGTGGTAGCAACCGAGCAGGGTCACCGGTCCGAGGGACACCTCGGCGCCGTGGCCGAACCTGGGCTTGGGACGAGGCACGGCCAGTCCGGCGCCGGACAGGGCGCGCAGCGCACCGTCCCAGCCGTAGGCCCCGAGAGGAACGACGACACGCACGTGCGGAAGGAGCAGTCGGACCTCCGCGTTGATCCAGGGCGCGCAGGTGTCACGCTCGGCGGTCGTCGGCTTGTTGGCGGGTGGTGCGCAGCGGACCGTGGCGACCATCCGGGCACCGATCAGTCGCTGCCCGTCGCCCGCATGCTCGCTCGTCGGCTGCGCCGCGAGCCCCACGCGATGCAGGGAGGCGAACAGCCAGTCCCCGCTCGAGTCACCGGTGAACACCCGCCCGGTCCGGTTGCCGCCGTTGGCCGCCGGCGCGAGGCCGACGATGAGGATCCCGGGCTGCGGGTCACCCCATCCGGCGATCGGCCTTCCCCAGTAGGGCTGGTCCGCGAAGGACGCCCGCTTGTCGCGGGCCACGTCCTCGCGCCACCGCACGAGGCGGGGGCACGTCGCGCACACGCTCACCCGGGCATCGAGCTCGTCGAGCGAAGCTGCCCCGGCGAGGCGGCGGACGCCCGCGGGCGTGCGCGCCACCGGCGTGTCCGCCTCCGCGGGGTCCTCCGGCCAGCCGGTGCCGGGGCGCGTCGGCGACCCGAACAGCTGGCCGGTGAGCGGGTGCGGTAGTTCGGTCATGGCCGCATCGACCAGGCGATGCCCTCGAGGATGTCGGCCTCGCTGACCATCAGGGACTCCACGGTCGTACGCCTCATCACCCTCGACGCGATCAGGGCACCCGCGTCGATCACGTCGGCTCGACCGGGGTGCATGTAGCCCAGCGCCAGCCGCTCGCTCACCGTCATCGCGACCAGCCGGTCGACGTAGGCGTGGACGTCACCCACCGCATGCACCGAGCGGTCGACCGCGTCTGGGTCGTACGTCGCCAGGTCGAGCACCCCCGCCGCGATCGTGGTCACGGTGCCCGCGATGCCGACGACGGTGGCCGCCGCCGCGAGGTCGACCCCGCACGCGTCGAGCTGGTCGTCGATGTCGCGGACGACCGCGGCGATCTCCTCACGCGTGGCCGGATCGTGACGGATGTGGCGCTCGTGCAGGCGGACCGAGCCGATGTCCATCGACTTCGCAGCGCGCACACCACCGTCGTCGCCCAGCACCACCTCGGTCGAGCCGCCCCCGATGTCGACGACCAGGATCGGCCGCGGGACCTCGGCGGTGACGTTGCTCATCGCGCCGGCGAAGGCGACGGCCGCCTCCTCGTCACCCGTGAGCACGTCCGGCTCGACGCCGAGCCGCGCGAGCACCCCCGCCCGGAACTCGGCCGCGTTGCTGGCGTCCCGGGTCGCCGAGGTGGCGCAGAACCTGACCTGCTCGACACCGTGCTCGGTGATCTGGGCGGCGTACGCGTCGATCGCCGCGAAGGCGCGGACCAGCGCCTCCTGAGAGAGCCGGCCGGTCGCGTCGACACCCTGCCCGAGCCGGATCACCTCGGACTCACGTGCCAGCACCTCGAGGCGGGACTCGTGGTGGATGCCGATCAGGAGCTTGATGGTGTTGGTGCCGCAGTCGATGGCCGCCACCCGCGTCATGGCGCACCCCCTGGGCCGGAGCCGCTGAGGTCACTCATCGGCATCCACCGTCACGCACGGCCCCGAGTCCCACCAGTCCCCGAGGAGATCGAGGACCTCGTCGCCGAGCGGATTGACGCCGCGACCCTGGGCCAGCGACTGACCGGCGAGGACATGGAGGCACTTGACGCGGTCGGGCATGCCGCCGGCAGAGATGCCCTCGATCTCGGGCACGCTGTGCCCCGATTCCGCTGCCAGAGTGGTGCGGAAGGTGAGGTAGGCCCCGTGGGCCGCGCGGTATGCCGCAGCCAGCTCCGCGTCCTCACCGAGCCGGTCCTGCATCTGTTTCATCAGGCCCGAGCCCTCGAGGGTGCCGATCCGGGAGGCCGCACGAGGGCAGGTGAGGTAGAACGTCGTGGGGAACGGCGTCCCGTTGGGCAGGCGGGGCTCGGTCGTCACGACGTCGGGGTTGCCGCACGGGCACCGGTGTCCGACGTCGTGGATGGCACGAGGTTGGCGGCCGAGCTGGGCGGCGATGGCGGCTTCGTCTGCGGGGTCGATCACGCGTCGATCATTTCACGCACGCTCAGTTGGCCTTCGCCACGCCGTCGATCTCGGCGGCGGGACCGTCGGCGGGCGCCGGCGGGTTGCCGGCCAGCTCGACCGAGGCCCAGGCATCGGACCACCAGGCCGTGGGGACCGTCTTGATCACGTCGTCGGGATCGCTGAGCGAGGCCCGGCTCTCGAGCGGCTCGCCGTTCTCGTCCAGCACCAGGAAGCCGGTCTCGCCGGGCATGAGGTAGCCGAAGCGGGCCCGGGCCTGCGCCTTGACGAAAGCGGGATCCTGCCAGCGCTGCTTCTCCCGCTCGAGGGCGTTGATGCTGTTCTCCCGCTCGGCGATGGCGCTCTTGAGGTCACCGATGTGCGCCCGCTGCTGGAGGTAGGCCCGCAGCGACGACGCGTACGAAACGGTGAGCACGGCCAGCACAAGCACCAGCACGGCCGCGCGGCCCGTGAACCGGGGCCGACGCGGGCCGGCCTTCACCGGAGCATCGATCGCCGGCATCGAGCCCGAGTCACTCGCGCGGGACGAGGTCGGCCGAGCACGCGACGTACCGCGCTCGGACCGGCTCGTGCGGGTGCCCGGCCGCGTGCTGCCGCCGGGCCCGCCCCGAGCAGTGCGACGTGATGAAGAGGGCGGGGAAGCCATGGTGAGCAGTCTGCCTGTCCCGACCTTCCAATCGCCGGTGTACGCGCCGGGCGACCGTCACCTTGCCGCAAGCGGCTGCGGCGCTCGCGTCCTGGGTGTGCCCGGGCTGCGCCCGGTCGCAACCAGTCGCTCAGCCCTTGAATCGCGGGAACGCGGCCGCACCGGCGTAGCGAGCCGCGTCACCCAGTTCGTCCTCGATGCGCAGCAGCTGGTTGTACTTGGCCACCCGCTCGGAGCGCGCCGGGGCGCCGGTCTTGATCTGACCACAGTTGGTGGCGACCGCGAGGTCGGCGATCGTGGTGTCCTCGGTCTCGCCCGAGCGGTGGCTCATCATGCAGCGGAATCCGTTGCGGTGCGCGAGGTCGACGGAGTCGAGGGTCTCGGTGAGCGAGCCGATCTGGTTGACCTTCACGAGCAGGGCGTTGGCCGACCGCTCCGCGATGCCGCGACCGAGGCGCTCGACGTTGGTGACGAACAGGTCGTCGCCGACGATCTGCGTCTTGTCACCGAGCTGCGCGGTCAGGGTGCCCCAACCGGTCCAGTCGTCCTCGTCGAGCGGGTCCTCGATGGAGATGATCGGGTAGGCGTCCACGAGCTCGGCGTAGTAGGCGATCATCTGGTCCGAGGTCAACTTCTTGCCCTCGAAGGCGTACTTCGACTTGTCGTGGAACTCGCTGGCCGCGACGTCGAGCGCGAGCCCGAAGTCCTTGCCCAGCTTGAAGCCTGCGGACTTGATCGCCTCGGCGATCAGGTCGAGCGCGGCCCGGTTGGAGGAGAGGTCGGGGGCGAAGCCGCCCTCGTCACCGAGGCCGGTGGCGAGGCCCTTCTTCTTCAGCACGGACTTGAGAGCGTGGTAGACCTCGGCGCCCTGCTGCAGCGCCTCGGAGAACGTGGCCGCACCGATCGGCGCGATCATGAACTCCTGGATGTCGACGTTGGAGTCGGCGTGCGAGCCGCCGTTGAGGATGTTCATCATCGGCACGGGCAGGACGTGGGCGTTGGGCCCCCCGACGTAGCGGAACAGCGGCAGGCCGGCCGACTCGGAGGCCGCGCGCGCGACCGCGAGCGAGGCGCCGAGGATGGCGTTGGCGCCCAGCTTGGCGTTGTTGGGGGTGCCGTCCAGGTCGAGCATGGCCTGGTCGACGACGCGCTGGTCGTCGGCCTCGAGGCCGATGATGGCGCCGGAGATGTTCTCGGCAACAGCCTTGACGGCCTTCTGGACGCCCTTGCCGGCGTAGCGCTTGCCACCGTCGCGG
>NZ_JANPEO010000460.1:0-2423 GCF_031422975.1 Nocardioides sp.
AGAAGGCGATGCCGACGCGTTCGCCGACGGGGAGGGAGGTGAGGACCTTGCTCACTTACTGGTCATCCTTTGCAGTCTGATGATTGGCGAACTCGAGGAAACGGCGCGCGAGGGTGTCGCCGCCGGATGGATCTCTGCTGATGACGAGGACGGTGTCGTCCCCGGCGATGGTGCCGAGCACGTCTCCCAGGTCGGCCTTGTCGAAGGCGCTGGCCAGGAACTGGGCCGCGCCCGGAGGGGTGCGGAGCACGACGAGGTTGGCGCTCGCGTCGACGCTCACCAGCAGCTCGGCGCACAGGCGCGCAAGCCGTTCGCGGGCGCCGGCCGACTCGCGGGGGCCCGTCGGGCTGCGGTCTCCGCCCTCGGCGGGGACGGCGTAGACCAGCACCCCTTCGGGGCTGCGCACCTTGACGGCGTCGAGCTCGACGAGGTCACGGCTGAGCGTGGCCTGGGTGACGTGGACGTCGTGCTGCGCGAGCATCTCGGCCAGCTCGGTCTGCGAGCGGACGGCGTGCGTGGAGACGAGGTCGATGATCCGCTGGTGGCGGGCGTTCTTCGTCATCGGGCTGACGGCTGAGCTGCTCATCCGGCCACCTCGCTGTGCGACAGCAGCCAGGCCAGGACGGCCTTCTGCGCGTGCCGACGGTTCTCGGCCTCGTCCCACACCGCACTCTGCGGGCCGTCGATCACCTCGGCGGTGATCTCCTTGCCGCGGTAGGCCGGCAGGCAGTGCAGCACGATGGCGTCGGGTGCCGCCCTGCCGAGCAGCTCGCTGGTGACGGCGTACGGCGCGAAGAGCTGCTGCCGGTCGGCGGCCTCCTCCTCGCGACCCATCGAGACCCACGTGTCGGTGACCACGACCTGGGCATCGGCCACGACGCCGACCGGATCGTTGGCGATGACGACGCTGCCGCCGGTCACCGCGGCGATCGCCCGTGCTCGTTCGACAACCTCGGCCGCAGGTTCGAAGCCAGCGGGCGAGGCGACCGCGACGTGCAGGCCGGCCGTCGCGCCGGCGAGCACCCACGAGTTGCCCATGTTGCAGGCGCCGTCGCCGACGAAGGCGACCCGGGTGCCGGCCAGCGCGCCGAAGCGCTCCTGGACTGTCATCAGGTCGGCCAGCAGCTGGCACGGGTGGAAGTCGTCGGTCAGTGCGTTGATGACGGGTACGCCGGCGTAGTCGGCCATGGTCGCGAGGTCCGCCTGGTCGGCGGTGCGCCAGACGATGGCGGACGCCTGTCGGCCGAGCACCCGCGCGACGTCCTCGACGGACTCACGCGAGCCCATCGCGGCGAGTCCCCCGTCGACGGTCATCGGGTTGCCGCCGAGCTCGGAGATCCCGGCGGTGAAGGACACCTGCGTACGCAGCGTCGGACGGTCGAAGACCAGGGCCACTGTCTTGGGACCGGCGAGCGGCTTGCCGATGATCGAGCCGTAGGGGTCGTTCTTCATCTCGGCGGCCAGCGCGAGCACCTCGGCCTGCTCCGCGGGTGTCAGGTCGTCGTCAGCCAGGAGGTGACGGGTCACGACGGCACCTCGCTCGCGTCCAGGATCGCCGGCCACGCCTCGATCAGGCTCTGGGCGTCGGCCTCGGTGAGGACGAGCGGCGGGACCAGGCGGATCGTGCTGGGACCGGTGGCGTTGAGGAGGAACCCGTGGGCCATCGCCGCGGCCACGACCTGCGGCGCGTCCACGGTGAGCTCGAGGCCGATGAGCAGCCCAGCGCCGCGGGCCTCGCAGACGCGGGAGTCCTCTCCCAGCCCGTCACGCAAGGTCTTGCCGAGTCCGGTGGCGTGGTCGAGGAGGTGGTCCTTCTCGATCGTGTCGAGGACGGCCAGCGCGGCAGCGCAGGCCACCGGGTTGCCGCCGAAGGTCGTGCCGTGGTTGCCGGGCTCGAGCAGCGCACCCGCGGCTCCGAGCCCGACGGTGGCGCCGATGGGGATCCCGCCGCCGAGCCCCTTCGCCACGGTGACGATGTCGGGCGTGATGCCCTGAGCGCTCGGCAGCTGGTGGGCGAACCAGGCACCGGTCCGGCCGATGCCCGTCTGGACCTCGTCCAGCCACAGCAGGGCGCCGTGGTCGTCACAGATCTGGCGAGCAGCGGCGAGGTAGCCCTCGCCGGGCACCCGGACGCCGGCTTCGCCCTGGATCGGTTCCAGGACGACGGCCGCCGTCTCGTCGGTCACGGCGGCGGAGAGCGCGGCGACGTCGCCGTACGCGACGAAGGTGACGTTGCCCGGGAGCGGCTCGAACGGCGCCCGGTAGGCAGCCTTGGAGGTGAGGGCGAGCGCGCCCATGGTGCGGCCGTGGAAGGCGCCCTCAGTGGCGACGAGGTGGGTCCGGCCGGTGCGCCGGGTGAGCTTGAACGCGGCCTCGTTGGCCTCGGTGCCGGAGTTGGTGAAGAAGACCCGCCCCGGTGCCCC
>NZ_JANPEO010000461.1:0-2419 GCF_031422975.1 Nocardioides sp.
AGTGTCACCCATGTACCCGGGTCGGACCACGCGACCGACCGCAGTCCGCGGCCCATCGCCCCCGTCTCGCGACCGTGGCTCACGCCGCGGTGGACGTCACCGATGATCCCGCCGGGCAGGGTGGCGTTGAGGAACTGTGAGCGGTAGTAGGCGGCGACGGCCGTCCTGACGGGTACGGCGACGCCGAGGCGATGCGCCACCAGGCTCCACCGCCAGGCGCAGCAGAGCGTCGTGCCGGCGGTCACCGCCAGTGCGACCAACAGGGCCTCCGGGCTGGTGCGCTCCACTCCATCCACGAACGGGCCGGCGCCCTGCCGCCAGATGAGGGCGGCCAGGATCGCGGCGCCGCCCAGGAGGCGCGCCCAGATCCAGAACGTCCTGCTGATGGCGGCTCCCATCTGTCGGTGGTGCAGTGCTGGATACACGGGCCGGGCGGTGCGCTGGTTCATCGGCCCAGGTGTGCGTCGGAGAGCACGCCCGCCACCTGCCGGGCTGTCTCTACCCACGAGGTGAGTCTCTCGCGTCGCCCGGCCGCGGAGCGGCGGAGCTCCTGGCGCAGTCGCGGGTCGATCAGCCAGTGCTCGATGTGGGCGGCCAGGGCCTGCGCATCGTCGGCGGGGAAGAGCAGCCCAGGGCGTGAACCGTCGGGCGCCGACCCGACCGCCTCCGGCAGGCCACCGACGTCTGTCGTGACGACGGGGACGCCGCGGGCCAGGGCTTCGATCACCGACATCCCGTAGGACTCCCGCCGCGAGAGGGAGACCACCAGGTCCGCGGTGGCGAAGGCAGCCTTGAGCGGTGACCCGGTCAGAGCGCCCGTGAAGGAGACCCTCTCCGTGAGCTGGCCGCGCAGCTCCTCGACATAGCCGGGGTCAAGGTCGAGGGCACCGACGAACGTGCACCGCCAGTCCAGGTGCGTGATCATGCCCAGTGCTTCGAGCAGGACGTCCTGGCCCTTTGCGCGGACGACGGCCCCGACGCAGAGCAGCTCGACGCCGGAGCTCGAACCCGTCGCCAGCGGTGCGAGGTCGGACCCGGGTGCGGCCACGGTCGCGCGGCCACCGGGGACCCGGTCGCGTGCCCAGTCGCTCGTCGTCACGACGGCCGCCGCTGCGCTCAGGATCGCGAGTTCGCGGTGGTCCCCGACCGGCATGTGCAGGAGCACGACGATCCGCAGCCGCGATGTCTCCGGGAGGACTGCCTCGTCGGCCACCAAGCCGTCGAGGAGCACGACCCCATGATCCGGGACGGACGCGAGCGCCCGGGCGAGTCCCGACGGAGCAACCCGGTGCTCGCGCACCGTCCACCCCAAGGCCGCCAGCTCGCGACAGATCCGACGGTCGTACGCGTTGCCGCCGCTGGGGTGCAGCGGGTCGTCGATGCCGTCGGGGACGACGACGTGGACGACGCTCACAGCGGTCGCTCGTAGCTCGCCCACGCGACGTGCGACTCGTGCAGGGTCACCGTGATCCCGGTGAGATTCGTTGCCTGGACGCGCTCCGCGAGTCGATCGGCGATCACCCGGGCCAGCGCCTCGGTCGAGGTGTTGGTGCCGGCGAAGGCCGCCTCGTCGTCGAGGTTGCGGTAGTTCAGATCGGCGAGCACCGCGTGCAGCTGCTCGGTCGCCAGCCCGATGTCGACCACGATCTCGTCGGCGTCGAGCTCGGTCGCCGCGAACGTCGCGTCGACGACGTAGGTCGCACCGTGCAGCCGTTGCGCGGGTCCGAACACCTCGCCGCGGAAGCTGTGGGCGATCATGATGTGGTCGCGGACGTTCACTCGGAACATGTCAGGTCCCTTCGTAGGTGACGCCGTGGCAGAGGGCGGGCAGGGTGCCGTCGGCGAGCGCGGCCATCGCCTCGGGCAGCTCGCGGAACGGTGAGACCCCGGTCAGCAGCGCGTCGAAGGCCGGGTCCCTGAGCAGGTCGAGGGCCAGTGCGAGCCGGTCGGCTGGGGAGCGGCTGGCCCGTCGCGCGGGGGCAACCGCACCCACCTGACTGGCCCGGATCGCCAGCCGCCGCGAGTGGAAGGCGCCGCCCAGCTTCAGCTCGACCGGCGCGTCGCCGTACCAGCTCAGGTCGATCACCTCGCCCTCGTCCGCGAGCAGGTCGAGCGAGCGTTGGAGTCCGGCGGCGGTGGCGCTGGCGTGGACGACGAGGTCGCAGCCGTCGGGTGCGTCGTCGGGGTGGGCGAACTCGACGCCGAGGGCTGACGCCGTGGCTGCCCGGGCCGGGTCGGTGTCGACGAGGGTGACCCGGACACCCGGGATGCCGGCGAGCAGCCGTGCCACGCAGCACCCGACCATGCCGCCTCCCACCACCGCCACCCGGTCGCCAAGCAGGGGCGCGGCATCCCACAGGGCGTTCACGGCGGTCTCGACGGTCCCGGCCAGCACGGCGCGCTCCGGTGGCACGCCGTC
>NZ_JANPEO010000462.1:0-1971 GCF_031422975.1 Nocardioides sp.
CTCGGCGTCGCCGCCCTCGGTCTCGGACTCGGACTCGGGAGCGTCGTGCTCGATGCCGGCGTCGGCCTCGGCCTCGGCGAGCTCGGCCTCGAGGGCCTCCGCGGAGACCTGTCCGGTGACGTTGACGATGAGCAGGTCCTCGTCGGCGGCCAGCGTGGTGCCCTTCGGCAGGACGAGGTCGCGGGCGTGGACCTGGGTGCCGACCGGGGCCTTGTCGATCGAGACCTCGATGAACTCGGGGATGTGCGTGGCCTCGGTCTCGACCTGGATCGTGTTGTTCTCGGTGACGACCAGGGTGTCGGGGGCGGCGTCGCCCAGGACGTGGATCGCGACGTCGACGATGACCTTCTCGCCGCGGATCACGGTGACGAAGTCGATGTGCTCGATGACGCGGCGGATCGGGTCGACCTGGACCTGCTTGGTCAGCGCGAGGTGCTCGGTGCCGTCGAAGTCGAGCGCGAGCAGCGAGTTGGCGCCACCGTGCTTGAGCGCCATCATCGTCTGGTGACCCGGCAGGGTGACGTGGATCGGGTCGGCACCGTGGCCGTAGATCACGCCGGGGATCTTGTTGTCGCGGCGGATGCGGCGGGCGGCGCCCTTGCCGAACTCGGTGCGGTTCTCCGCGGCGATCTTCTCTGTTTCAGCCATGTTCACTCCTCATGCGTTGGTCCGTGGGGGCCCCGGGCATGAGGAACGCCGCGCTCCCCAATCGCGGGCGCGCGGCGTGGACTGTGTGGATCCTGGCCGGCCCTGTCGATCACGGAGTGCGAAGCTCCCTCGCCGAGGCAACCTCGCAAGACTAGACGCCCGGTGCGGTGCGGGTCGAATCGGCGGGCTCAGATCTGGTCGAGGGTGGCTCCGGCCCTGCTAAGGTGCTCGAAGGCCGGGAGGGCGCAGAGCCCGATGACGACGTACACGGCGCCGATCAGCAGCTCGGTCCCGACGAGGCCCTGCACGGCTCCCCACGTCGCGCCGTCGCCCAGCATCCGGGTGGCCTCGATGGCGTGTGGGTAGCTCGCCCAGCCCGTCGAGTCGCTCAGGCGTGCCCGTCGAACATGGACGTGACGGATCCGTCCTCGAAGACCTCGCGGATGGCGCGCGCGATGAGCGGCGCGATCGACAGGGTCGTCAGCTTGTCGAACTGCTTGTCGGCGGGCACGGGGAGCGTGTTGGTGATGACGACCTCGATGGCCGAGGAGTTCTTGAGCCGGTCGACGGCCGGGTCGCTGAGGATCGGGTGGGTCGCGGCGATGATCACGCCGGCGGCGCCGGCAGCGACGCAGGCCTCGGCGGCCTTCACGATCGTGCCGCCGGTGTCGATCATGTCGTCGGTCAGCACGCAGATCTTGCCGCTCACGTCACCGACGACCCGGTTGGCGACCACCTCGTTGGCCACGTCGGTACGCCGCGACTTGTGGATGAAGGCCAGCGGCGCACCACCGAGGCGGGCCGACCAGCGCTCGGCGACCTTGATCCGGCCGGCGTCCGGCGAGACGACGGCGAGCTCCTGGTCGCCGTACTTCTCGCGCACGTAGTCAGCCAGGATCGGCAGTGCCATCAGGTGGTCCACCGGGCCGTCGAAGAAGCCCTGGATCTGGTCGGCGTGCAGGTCGACGGTGATCAGCCGGTCGGCGCCGGCGGTCTTGAAGAGGTCGGCGACGAGACGGGCCGAGATCGGCTCACGGCCGCGGTGCTTCTTGTCCTGGCGGGCGTAGCCGTAGAAGGGCATCACCACCGTGATCCGCTTGGCGCTCGCCCGCTTCAGGGCGTCGACCATGATCAGGTGCTCCATGATCCACTCGTTGATCGGAGCCGTGTGGCTCTGGATCACGAAGGCGTCGCAGCCGCGCACGGACTCCTCGAAGCGGATGTAGATCTCTGAGTTGGCGAACTCGTAGGCCACCTGGGGCACGAGTTGGGTGCCTAGTTGGCTGGCGACCGCCTGCGCGAGCTCGGGGTGCGCCCGACCGC
>NZ_JANPEO010000463.1:0-5235 GCF_031422975.1 Nocardioides sp.
CCCGCGCCACGATGGAGAGCACCCCCGCCAGCTGGGCCGGCCCCATGACGGCCGACTTGGCGGACGGCCAGGTGAAGAGGAAGCGCGGGTCGAAGGCGCGACCGTTCATGCCGTAGTTCCCGGCTCCGTACGAGGCCCCCATGATCACGCTGAGGTGGGGGACGGTCGAGTTGCTGACCGCGTTGATCATCATCGCGCCGTGCTTGATGATCCCGCCCTGCTCGTACTCCTTGCCGACCATGTAGCCGGTGGTGTTGTGCAGGAAGAGCAACGGGGTGTCGCTCTGGTTGGCCAGCTGGACGAACTGGGTGGCCTTCTGCGCCTCCTCGCTGAACAGCACGCCCTGCGCGTTGGCGAGGATGCCGATCGGGCGGCCGTGGAGCTGGGCCCAGCCCGTCACCAGCGACGTGCCGTAGAGGGGCTTGAACTCGTCGAAGACCGCGCCGTTGTGCGCCGATCGGCCGTCGACGATCCGGGCGATCACCTCGCGCGGGTCGAAGGGTTCCTTGAGGTCCTGGGGAATGAGGTCCAGGAGGCCCTCGGGGTCGGCCTCGGGGTCGGCGAAGGTCGGGGTGTGGTGAGAATCCCCGGATATCCGGGGAACCTCACGCTTCGCCACCCAAGCATCGGACGACAAGCGTGAACTTCGGTCACCAAGCTTGCGCCAGTTGAGCCGGGCCACGATCCGCCGCCCGATCCGGATGGCGTCGTGCTCGTCCTCGGCGAGGTAGTCGGCGAGCCCGGAGACGCGGGCGTGCATCTCGGCGCCGCCCAGCGACTCGTCGTCGGACTCCTCACCGGTTGCCATCTTCACCAGTGGCGGGCCGCCCAGGAACACCTTGGCCGCACCCCGCACGAAGACCGTGTAGTCGGACATGCCGGGGACGTAGGCGCCACCCGCCGTGGAGTTGCCGAAGACCAGCGCGATCGTCGGTTGCTTGCGCGCGCTGGCCCGGGTGAGGTCTCGGAAGAGCTTCCCGCCGGGGATGAAGATCTCCTTCTGCGTCGGCAGGTCCGCGCCGCCGGACTCGACGAGGGAGATCGTCGGCAGCCGGTTCTCCTCGGCGATCTGGGAGGCGCGGAAGATCTTCTTCACCGTCCACGGGTTGGAGGCGCCACCCTTCACCGACGGGTCGTTGGCGGTGATCATGCACTCGACACCCTCGATGACGCCGATGCCGGTGACGACCGAGGCGCCGACGGTGAAGTCGGAGCCCCAGCCGGCGAGCGGGGACAGCTCGAGGAAGGCGGAGCCGGGATCGAGGAGCAGCTCGATCCGCTCGCGCGGCATCAGCTTCCCGCGGCCGTGGTGGCGCTCGACGGACTTCTGGCCACCGCCCGCCACCGCCACCGCGTGCCGGGCGTCGAGGTCGGCGATCTTGTCCAGCATCGCCTCCGCGTTGGTCGGACTCACGACTCGACCACGGCCTTCATCCGCTCCAGAGTGGTCCGCATCCCCGAGCGGTTGGTGCGTGCGCGCAACGGACCGAGCACCAGCCAGTAGAGACGTGTCGGCAGCGAGCCGTCGAGCCGGAAGAACTCGGTGACGTCGGTGCCGCCCTCGCGCGGCGACAGGCGGTAGCCCCAGTTGTTGACGGTGACCGCATCGGTCCCCACCGAGAACTCGAAGACCTTGCCCTCCTCGCACGCGGTGACCCGGCACGGCGACCAGTAGGTCGGCCCGACACCGTTGCGCTTGACGTGTCCTGCGAAGAAGGCGCCGACCTCGGGCCCGGTCGAGCCACGCGTCCACTTCGCCTCGAAGGTCTCCGGCGAGAACTCGCCGATCCGGGTCACGTCGCTGACGAGGTCCCATACCGCCTCGGGTGACGCGTCCATCCAGACGGTCACCTCGTCCCCCAGTGATTGCCGCAGCTTCATGACGCGTATCCCAACAACTTGGCAGCCAGGTCTGTGAGCACTTCGGTCGCTCCTCCTCCGATGGGCAGGATCCGGGCGTCGCGGTAGTGCCGCTCCACCTCGGAACCATGCATGTAGCCGGTCCCGCCGTGCAGTTGCACGGCCTGGTCGCAGACGTAGGCCGACGCCTCGACCGCCGTCTGCTTGGCAAGTGCCGCTTCGGCGATCACGGACTCACCCGCGACGTGGCGCGCGACCACCGCGTGGGTGTAGGCCCGGGCCACCTCGACCTGCCGGTGCATCTCGACGAGCCTGTGCCGCACCACCTGGTTGGCGATGAGCGGTTTGCCGAACGTCTCGCGGTCTCGGCAGTACGCCGCAGTCAGCGCCAACGAGCGGGCGGCGATGCCGTAGGCGTGGACCGCGAGGGCGATCCGCTCGACCACGAACTGGGCCGCGATCTGGTAGAAACCCGAGCCCTCCTCGCCGACCAGGTTGGCGACGGGGACGCGCACATCGACGTACGACAGGTCGGCGGTGTCGCTGCAGTGCCAGCCCATCTTCGCCAGCGAGCGGTCGACGGTGAAGCCCGGCGTGCCCTTCTCGATGACGAGGAGGCTGACCCCGGCGTGGCCGGGCCCGCCGGTGCGGACGGCGGTGGTGACGAAGTCGGCGCGGACGCCGGAGGTGATGAAGGTCTTCGCGCCGTTGACGAGGTAGTGCTCGCCGTCGCGGACGGCGCGGGTCGTGATGCCGGCGACGTCGGAGCCGCCGCCGGGCTCGGTGATCGCGAGCGCGCCGATCGCCTGACCGCGCAGCGTCGGCCGGACGAACCGGTCGATCAGGTCGGTATCGCCGCTCGCCGCGATGTGCGGCAGGGCTATCCCGCCGGTGAAGAGGCCGGCCATCAGGCCGCTGGACGCACCGGCCTCGAAGAACGCCTCCTGCAGCGCCACCGAGTCGGCGAGGTCGCCGCCCTCACCCCCGACGTCCTCGGGGAACGAGACGCCGAGGAGGCCCTGCGCGCCGGCCCTGGCGTGGAGTTCGCGGGGGATCTCGCCGGCGTCCTCCCAGTCCTGGAGGTGGGGCGCGACCTCGCGGCGGACGAACTCCCGCGCCGTGGCCTGCAGCGCCTCGCGCTCCGTCACAGCAGTGCGTCCTCGATCGACACGCGGCGCGACCGCAACCACTCGCCGAGCCCCTTGGCCTGCGGGTCGAACCGCGTCGACGCGGCGACCCCCGCGCCGAGGAGGCCGTGGATGACGACGTTGACGGCGCCGAGATTGGGCAGCAGGAACACCTCGACATCGAGGTCCGCGGCCTCCGGGATCAGCTCGCGCACCCGGCGTGGGGTGACGACCTTGCTCAGCCACTCGACGCGATCGGCGTACAGGTCCTCACGCTCGTCGTGCGCGACCCACAGCCCGATGTTGGCGTCGCCACCCTTGTCGCCGGACCGCGCGTGCACGAAGGTCCCGAAGGGCAGCCGACGCGTGAGCACGTCGGCACGAGCGGGGTACGGCGACGGCCGGACGCCGATGTCGGTGGCTGGTGGCATGGTGGAGAACGGGGGGTTCCCCACCACCTCCACAGACCCGTCTGCGTGCACGACGGTGTGCTCGACGACCGACCGGTCGACGTACTCCGGGCGATAGATCCCGAAGGGCATCGGCGCTCCGGGCGGCGCGGTCATGGTGAAGCCGGGGTACGACCCGAGCGCGAGCTCGACGGCCGCGCCGGTGAACGCCCGGCCGACCGGGTCGGCGGCGGCGTCCTTGACCGTGCAGCGCAGCAGCGCGGAGGCGCCCTCCTCGGAGTCGGCGTCCGGCGCGGGCATCGCGAGCCGCGACCAGACGACCTCGGCCGGCGGGTGTGCGGCGAGCGCGGCATCGAGCTGGGAGCGCACCCAGTCGCCCTTGGCCTCGATCTCGAGGCCGGTGAGCACGAACTCGACGCTGTTGCGCCAACCGCCGAGCTCGTTGACGCAGACCTTGAGCTGCTCGGGCGGCAGGGAGCCGCGGACGCCGGTGATCGCGACCCGGTCCGGGCCGACCTGGGCCAGGGACACCGAGTCGAGGTGGGTGGTCACGTCCGGCCCGAGGTAGCGGGTGGACTGGATCTCGTAGACCAGTTGCGCGGTGACCGTGTCGAGGGTGACGGCGCCGCCCGTGTCCTCGTGCTTGGTGATCACGCACGAGCCGTCGGCCGCGATCTCCGCCAGCGGGAAGCCGAGTGGCTTGCGGGGATCGACGCCGGCACTCAGCAGTTGGCGGAAGCCGGAGAAGTTGCCGCCGGTGGCCTGGGTGCCGCACTCGAGCACGTGCCCGGCCACGACCGCGCCGGCCAGGGCGTCATGGTCCTCCACGCCCCAACCGTGATGCGCGACCGCCGCCCCGACCACGAGCGAGGCGTCGGTGACGCGACCGGTGACGACGATGTCGGCGCCCCGGGTCAGCGCGGCCGCGATGCCGAAACCGCCGAGGTAGGCGTTCGCCGTCAGCGCGCCCTCCCACAGCCCGAGCGGGCGGAGGTCGTCGCCGGCCACATACGCGATCCTCGGCGTCAGGCCGAGACCGTTCGCGACCTCAGCGATGCGCGCGGCGAGGCCGGCCGGATTGAGCCCACCCGCATTCGCGACGATGCTGACTCCGCTGTCGAGCGCCAAGCCCAGGCAGTCCTCGACCTGTCGCAGATGAGTCCGCGCGTAGCCGAGCGACGGGTCCTTCATCGCGTCCTTGCCCAGGATCAGCATCGTCAGCTCGGCGAGGTAGTCGCCGGTCAGCACGTCGAGCTGCCCGCCCTCGAGCATCTCGCGCATGGCACTGAGCCGGTCGCCGTAGAAGCCGGAGCAGTTGCCGACGCGCAGGACACTCATGATGCAGACCGTCCCTCTCCGGGCGGCCCGGCGAAGCACTGGGCGATGTCGAGCCAGCGGTCCGCGTCCGGTCCGGACGCGACGAGGTCGGTGTCCGCGCGGTTGGTCCGTTGCGTGGCCAGCAGGCACAGGTCGAGCGCGGTGCCGGTCACCGTCTGCGGTGCCTCCTCGGGCCCGAAGGACCACACGTCGCCGTCCGGCGCGACGAGGTCGACGCGGAACTCCCCGGCCGGCGGCGTCAGCGAGTGCGTGAGGAAGGAGAAGTCGCGGGTGCGTACGGCGAGGTGCGCGATGTGGCGGATCCGGTTGCTCGGCGCCGGCGTCACGTCCAGCGCCTCGTGCACGTCGTGGCTGTGCGCCCACGTCTCCATCAGTCGCGCGGTCGCCATCGAGGTCGGCGACATCGGCGGCCCGAACCACGGCATCTTCTCCCCCTCGGGGTGCGCAGCCAGCGCCTGCTGCAGGTGCTCGCGGGCCGTACGCCACCGCGCCAGCAGGTC
>NZ_JANPEO010000464.1:0-15434 GCF_031422975.1 Nocardioides sp.
CAACAGCGACTCGACCGAGGCGTTCGACACGCTCTACCCGGTGCTCGAGACCCTCTGCCGTGTCACGGCGCCGCTCCTGCCGCTCGTCACCGAGGAGGTGTGGCGCGGGCTCACCGGTGGGCGCTCCGTGCACCTGACCGACTGGCCGAGCATCGAGGCGTTGCCGCAGGACGAGGAGCTCGTGGCGGCGATGGACTCGATCCGCGAGGTCTGCTCGGCGGGCTCCGCTCTCCGCAAGGGCGCGAGCCTGCGCAACCGGCTCCCACTCGCGGAGCTGACGATCGTGGTCGCCCGTCCCGACCGCCTCGTGCCGTTCACCTCGATCGTCGCCGATGAGCTCAATGTCAAGGGCGTCCGGCTCCTCGACGTCGCGACCGACGAAGCGCACGCCTATGGCGTCCAGCAGCGGCTCACGGTCAACGCCCGGGCCGCCGGGCCGCGCCTCGGCAAGGACGTGCAGCTCGCGATCAGGGGCTCGAAGTCCGGCGACTGGAGCATCGCCGCCGACGGCACGGTCACCGCTGGTGGTCTGGCGCTCGTCGAAGGGGAGTTCTCGCTCGAGACGGTCGCAGCCGACACCGGCGCCGACACCGCGACCGGCGTGCTGCCCGGCGGCGGCTTCGTCGTGCTCGACACCGCGCTGACCCCCGAGCTCGAGGCCGAGGGCGTGGCACGCGACCTGGTCCGAGCGGTCCAGCAGGCCCGCCGCGACGCCGGTCTCGACGTCAGTGACCGCATCTCGCTGAGCCTCAGCGGCCCGGCCATCGTGCTCGATGCCGCCCGCACCCACGAGGCCATGCTCGCGCAGGAGACGCTGGCCACGAGCGTGTCGTACGCCGATGCGCCGGACATCGCCGTCGAGGTGACGCGCGTCTGATCACCGCTCCGTCGGACGTCATGCGGGACGTCCGACGATCCGGGTCCTCGGGCAGCCGCTTCGTCGGACGTCCCGGCCAATGTCCGACGAAGTGGCTCAGCGGCGGCTCGCGACCGCGAGCAGCAACGAGAGCACGGAGCCGACCAACGGTGTGGCCAGCGCGACCAGCCAGAGGGGCAGGCGGCGGGACTCACCCCAGATGAAGCCGATCACGGTTCGCGCCAGCAGCATCGGGACAGTTGCGGTGCCGATCGTGTAGGCGACGCAATGCCCACAGGACGATGCCGAAGAGAATCGCTCCGACCAAGGCAGAGACGAGCGAGATCGCCACAGCCTTGCGGCGATCAGCCGGCGATCAGCCGGCGACCGTCGGGGACCGATCCAGAGCTCCCACCCGCGTGAGAGCGGCCCCTATGTGGGGTCGGGACGCCAGCCGGCAGCCGGGCTCCATCCGGGCGGGGGCATGGGCCAGTTGGGTGGAGGGTTGTAGCGCATCGGTTGATTCCATCCGTGGGTCAGGGCAGCCGGGACGCCACCTTGTCGAGGTGGGCGACCACGGTCGCCTCGTCGGCGTCGGGGACACCCCAGATCAGGTCGGTGATCCCGGCTTCGGCCCAGAGCCCGAAGTCACCCGGTGTCGGCCGGCTGACGACCAGCAGGTGGATCTGCGGCGCCCCGAAGCGTCCGGCGGCGGCCCACTCGGCGCGCAGGAGCGCCGCCTTCGCGGCGATGTCTGACGTGCGAGGCGTGGTCATCCAGCCGTCGGCATGGGCCGCGATCCAGGCGGCCGTCCGGGGCCCGGCCTCCGCGCCGAGGACGAACGGGATGTGCGGCTGGACCGGCTTGGGGTAGGCCCAGGACGCCCCGAACGACACGAACTCGCCGTGGTAGGCCGCCTCCTCCTGGGTCCACAGCGCGCGCATCGCCTCGATGTACTCCTTCAGGACCGTCCGCCGCTTCCCGGCCGGGACACGGTGGTCGGCGAGCTCGTCGGTGTTCCAGCCGAAGCCGGCGCCGATCGTGACGCGGCCGCCGGAGAGGTGGTCGAGGGTGGCGATCGTCTTGGCGAGCGTGATCGGGTCGGACTCGACTGGCAGCGACACCGCGGTGCCGAGACGGATCGTCGACGTGACGGCCGCTGCGGTCGCCAGCGCGACCCACGGGTCGAGCGTGCGCAGGTAGCGATCGTCGGGCAGGGACTCGTCCCCGGTACCGGGGTGGGCCGCGTTGCGGCGTACGGGAATGTGGGTGTGCTCGGGCACGTAGAACGTGTCGAAGCCCCGCTCCTCGGCCGCGCGGGCGCAGGCGGCCGGGGTGATGCCGCGGTCGCTGGTGAACAGGACGACACCGTTGCGCATGGCAGAAGACTAGAACACGTTCTCGTTGCGCGCCCGGATGGTTGGATGGCGCCATGACGCTGGACCTGACGGCCGACGCCGTGACCCTGACCGAACAACTCGTCAACATCGAGTCGGTCTCCCACCACGAAGCCGCCATCGCCGACGCGGTCGAGGAGGCGCTGCGGCCGCTCCCGCACCTCACGGTCACTCGCCGCGGGCACACCGTGATCGCGCGGACGGACCTCGGTCGCGTGGAGCGGGTCGTGATCGCCGGGCACCTCGACACGGTCCCGCTCAACGACAACCTGCCCGCGAGACGCGACGGCGAGATCATGCACGGCCTCGGCACCTGCGACATGAAGGGCGGCGACGCGGTGATGCTCAAGCTCGCCGCCGACGTGCCCGAGCCCAACCGCGACGTCACCTTCATCTTCTACGAGGCGGAGGAGGTCGACTCGGTCCACAACGGCCTGCGCCTGCTCAGCGAGAGCGACCCCGACCTGATGACCGCCGACTTCGCGATCCTGATGGAGCCCAGCAACGCCAACGTCGAGGCGGGCTGCCAGGGCACCATGCGCGTCGACGTCCGCACGACCGGCGAGCGCTCGCACTCGGCGCGCAGCTGGAAGGGGGTCAACGCGATCCACAAGGCGGCTCCGATCCTGGCTCGTCTGGGCGGCTACGTCGCGCGCCAGCCCGTAATCGACGGCCTGACCTACCACGAGGGGCTCAACGCCACCGGTATCCGCGGTGGCGTTGCCGGCAACGTGATCCCCGACGAGTGCGTGGTCGAGGTCAACTTCCGGTTCGCGCCGGACCGGGACGAGGCCGACGCCGAAGCGTTCGTCCGCGACTTCTTCGAGGGCTACGAGGTCACGGTCACCGACATGGCGGCGGGCGCCCTGCCCGGGCTCGACCGGCCCGCCGCGAAGGCGTTCGTCGAGGCGGTCGGCGGCGAGGTGGCACCGAAGTTCGGGTGGACCGACGTCGCTCGCTTCACCTCGCTCGGCGTCCCGGCCGTCAACTTCGGCCCGGGGGACCCGATGTTCGCCCACAAGCAGGACGAGCACGTGCCGATCGAGCACATCATGCGCTGCGAGCGGCAGCTGAAGGAGTGGTTGGCATGAGAACCCCACGGCGTTCCTGTCCACCGTTGCGCTCGCCCGAACAACGCCGAGGGGATCGCGCATGACCGAGCACTTCATGGGCCCGGTGATGACACGCCGCGGCCAGGTCGAGGAAGGCACCAGCACCACCGACCAGCGGCTGCTCGACTCACGCGGACCGGCCGACTGGGTGCACACCGATCCCTGGCGCGTGCTCCGGATCCAGTCCGAGTTCGTCGAGGGCTTCGGTGCGCTCGCCGAGCTCGGCCCCGCCATCGCCGTGTTCGGGTCGGCGCGCACCGGCGTCGACCACCGTGACTACGCCACCGCCGAGGAGATCGGCAAGCGACTGGCCCACGAGGGCTTCGCCGTCATCACCGGCGGTGGACCCGGTGCGATGGAGGCCGCCAACAAGGGCGCCAGCGAGGCCGGCGGCATCAGTGTCGGACTCGGCATCGAGCTGCCCTTCGAGGCCGGACTCAACCAGTGGGTCGACAAGGGCATCAACTTCCGATACTTCTTCACCCGCAAGACGATGTTCGTGAAGTACAGCCAGGGCTTCGTCGTGCTCCCCGGCGGTCTCGGCACGTTCGACGAGCTCTTCGAGGCCCTCACCCTCGTGCAGACCCAGAAGGTGACGTCCTTCCCGGTCGTGCTGCTGGGGACGGCGTACTGGCAGGGCCTGGTCGACTGGCTGCGCGACACGGTGCTTGCCGAGGGCAAGATCAGCGCGGCGGATCTGGAGATGTTCACCGTCACCGATGACGTCGACCTGGCCGTCGAGATGATGGTCAAGGCCCGTGAGGGTCGCGTCGCCACGCCCGACGCCGAGCGGCCGGAGTGAGCCGGTGATGTGGCTGTTCGCGGTCCTGGTCGTGCTGGCGATGGGCGGGGTCGCCCTGGTGGCCTCCGGGAGAACCGGCGCCCTGCCCGAGGAGTACGACGACCGGCCGGACGTGCGCGTCCCGGTTGGTCGCCTGCACGGCTCCGACCTGCGCCGAGTCCGCTTCTCGCTGGCTGTGCGCGGCTACCGCATGAGCGAGGTCGACACGCTGCTCGCGCGGCTGGCCGACCAGCTCGACACACCGACCGATCAGACACCCGCTGAAACCGCCCACGAGACCTCACATGGCGGTCCGCCCCCCCTCTGAGGCACACTCCCGAACATGTTCCTCGAAGTTCTCGTCTACGTCCTGACCCCGTTGGCCGCGGTGGTCGTGGTCCTGACGCGCCTGCGGCTCAGTGGTGACGGGAGCGCTGCGGGTCGACTCCAGATCAGCCATCGGCTGCTGCTCGTCCACACCGTCGTCGGCGCCCTCGCGCTCGTCCTGTGGGTGCTGTTCCTCGTGTTCCCGCCCGACAACCCGCTCGGCGGCTCGGCAGTGGGCATCGTGGCGATCGGCCTGTGGTGGGTCACCACCATCGTCGGGCTGCTGGTCCTGGCCCGCTGGCTGCCGGCCCGCGGCAAGCATGCCGAGCCCGCCGCGACCGACTCCTGGGCTCAGGGCCCGTGGCTCTCGATGCTCGCGCACATCGGGCTGCTCGTCGGCGTCCTGGTCTTCACCTACGCCTACCTCACCTCGGCCGTATGACCAGGCTGCTCGGGCCGGTGCTGCTGCTCGCCATGCTGCCGCTCGCCGTCACGACCTCGGCCTCCTCCGACGACCGGTCGTACGCCGCTGCGTCGGCCCCTCCCCGCGGGGTGGTCGAGCGCCGGGTGATCGGCACGTCGGTCGGCGGGCGACCGATCCGGGCCTGGCGACTGGGCCAGCCGGGCAAGCGGCGCGTCGTGCTGGTCTCGACCATGCACGGCAACGAGCCGCACACGCGGCAGATCCTGACCAGCCTGCGTGACGGCCGGCGCATCCGCGGCATCGATCTCTGGGTGATCCCGACCTACAACCCCGACGGTCTCGCCCGGCACTCCCGGCGCAACGCGCACGGGGTCGACCTCAACCGCAACTACCCCTACGACTGGGTCGATCTGGACGGCAACCACGAGTCCGGCCCGCGTCCCGGGAGTGAGCCCGAGACCCGCGCAGTGATGCGGTTCCTGCGGCGGATCGACCCGCAGCGGCTGATCGGATTCCACCAGCCGCTCAACGGTGTCGACACCGACACCAAGGACTCCGGGTTCGCCCGCCGGCTCGCCCGCGCGCTCCGCCTGCCGCGGACCAGGTTGGACTGCGGCGGCCTGTGCCACGGAACGATGACCGGCTGGTTCAACGCCAACTTCAAGGGCGCGGCCCTGACGGTCGAGTACGCCGCACACCCCTCGTGGCGACGGATGACGATCGAGGCGCCACGCCAGCTCCTCGGCGTGCTCGGCGCACACCGCGCCCGCTGAGCGGCCGGCGGCGCAGGCTCAGCGGCCCTGGAAGACCGGCTTCTCCTTCGCCAGGAAGGCGGCAACGGCGGCGGCGTGGTCCGCGCTCGCGCCGGTGCGGTTCATCGCCTCGCCCTCGTTGGCGAGTGAGTCGGCGAAGGTGTGCTGGGAGGAGAAGGCCACCGACTGGCGGATGGCGGCGAAGGCGAGCGTCGGTCCGGCGGCGAGCCGGGTCGCCAGCGCGGTGACGGTCTCGGCGAGCTCGGCCGCCGGGACGACCTGGTTGGCGAGCCCGAGCGCCTCGGAGTCCGAGGCCGAGACGGTGCTCGGGAAGTAGAGGAGCTCCAGCGCCTTGGCCTGCCCGACCAGCCGCGGCAGGTGATAGCTGGCACCGGTGTCGGCCGCGAGCGCGACGCCCGCGAAGGCGAAGTTGAAGCCGGCGGTGTCGGCGAGCACCCGCATGTCGCACGCCAGCGCGAGGGACGCGCCGGCGCCGGCCGCGACGCCGTTGACAGCCGCGACGACCGGCTTGGGCATGGTCGCCAGCGCGGTCACGATCGGGTTGTAGTGACGCTCGACGGTCGTGAAGAGAGCCTCGCTCGAGCCGCTGTGCAACAGTTCGATGTGCTCCTTGAGGTCCTGCCCCACGCAGAACCCCCGCCCGGTGCCCGTCAGCACCACACAGCGCACGGCGTCGTCGTCCGCGACCTGCTGCACGATGTCGCGCAGGAGCTCCTTGGTGGCGATGTCGAGGCTGTTCATCGCCTCGGGTCGGTTGAGCGTGATCGTGGCGATGCCGTTGTCGACGCTCAGCAGGACGGACTGGGGGGTTGGCTCACTCATGGTCGCAGTCTGCCCGATACGCACAGCCGCGTGGGAGCGGGTCAGGACGTCTGGAGGGTCCGGGCGACGAACGTCGTGGCGTCGGGTCGCAGCCGTTCGCTCTCGACCTGGAAGTAGGCATTCGCCCGGTGGCCCGGCCAGTCCCGGGGGAGCAGCTCGGGGGGCAGGCCGGGATCGGTGAAGAGGAACTTGCGCCACTCGTGGACGAGCCGGAAGCGTGCGGCGTAGGCCGCCTCCTCCGGGTCGTCGTGGGCCGCAAGGTCGGCCTCGACGTGGTCGGCGGCCACCTGCCTCCAGGTGGCGTACGCGGAACCCAGTGCGTCGAGGTCCCACGCCTGCACGGGAGCGTGCGCGGGATCGAAGTCCTCGGCGACCGCGGTGGTGGCGCTCGCGCCGACGCGATGCAGCGTCGTGTCGAGCTCGGCGCGGGCGAACGGACTCACCCACACCCGGTCGGCCAGCTCGGCATAGCCGAGGAACGGCAGGTCGCGCAGCACGGCCGCCCGGGTCGAGCGATCGGCGTACGGCGCCACGAACACCAGTTGCCACGAGCCGTCCCAGGCGCGGGGCTGGCGCTGGTAGATCCGGGTCGCCGACTCGTCCAGGCGGCGGACCGCCTGGGGTGTCGCGGCATAGCCACGGGCCCCGTCGACCGTCGCCGACGCGAGCCACCCCTGGGTCACCATGCGCGAGATGGCGGTCCGCACCGCCGGAGCCGCGATCCCGAGGGGGGCGAGCAGGCGCACGAGATCGGCCACGGCGGCCACGTTCTGGTGCGCGACGAGGTGGTCGCCGTACACATCGAAAAGTGCGGACCGAGCGTGCATGGGAGGAGTGTGCCAGCAGCGCGCGGTGCCCTGTGGTCCGCGTCACGCGCGTCATGGGGGATAATGGAGTCGTACGACGCCGTCGAGGAGGCCCCAGCCGCCTCGATTTCGCATGTGGAGCCAATGACCGGTGATCCACTCCAGCAGAATCAGGAAGAGGTGCGCCGATGGCCGCCATGAAGCCCAGGACGGGCGACGGACCACTCGAGGTGACCAAGGAGGGCCGCGGCATCGTCATGCGCGTGCCACTCGAGGGAGGTGGACGTCTCGTGGTCGAGCTCAACAAGGACGAGGCGGGTGCGCTCGGAGACGCGCTCAAGGACGTCGTCGGCTGATCGTGGCCGTCCTGTCGCAGCTTCCCGCCCAGGTCTCCCCACCGGAGTTCGCCCTCAGCCCGGCCCTGCCGCACCAGATCGGTGGTGCCGAGGTGTGGGCGCTGCCGGTGATCCCGGCGGACGGCCAGGGCGACTCGGTCGCCCTCGGTCCGGGTGCCGAGCAGGTGGGCGAGCTGTTCGGCCTCGATCTCATCAGACTCCTCGAGGCACAAGGGGCCACCGGCAAGACGGGTGAGGTGATCACCGTGCCGGTCGTCCACGATGACGTGCAGGTGCTCCTCCTCGTCGGGGTGGGGCAACAGTCGGTGACCGACTTCCGGCGCGCCGGTGCCACCCTGGCCCGCGCGACCAAGGACCGCGCCAGCGTCGCCACGTCGATCACCGCCATCGCGCCCGACGAGGGGCTCGGCGCCTTCGTCATCGGCGCGATGCTGGGATCCTTCGGCTTCCACTGGCGCTCGACCGGGCCCACGCAACGACCAGTCGCCCGGATAGTGCTGGGTGGCACCACCGACGAGGTCGCCGACGAGGAGCTCGCCCGCGCCCTCGCGGCCGGCGGAGCCGGCTGGCGCTCGCGGATGCTGGCGACGGTCCCGTCCAACCTCAAGACGCCGGCCTGGCTGGCCGAGCAGGCCGAGGAGCTGGCCTCGGGGGCCGGCCTCGAGGTCACGATCTGGGACGAGCAGCGGCTGGCCGAGGAAGGCTTCGGCGGCCTGCTCGCCGTGGGCGCTGCCTCGGTGTCGCCGCCCCGCCTGATCCGTCTCGACTACACGGCGCGCGGCGCCACCAAGAAGACTCCGACCGTCGTGCTGGTCGGCAAGGGCATCACCTTCGACACCGGTGGCCTCGACATCAAGACCCCTGAGGGCATGCTGTCGATGAAGCGCGACATGTCCGGCGGCGCTGCGGTGCTGGCCACGATGGCCGCGCTGCGCGACGTCCAGTGCTCGGTCAACGTGATCGGACTCGTGCCCGCGGCGGAGAACGCCATCGGCGGCGCCGCGATGCGCCCCGGCGACGTGATCCGTCACTACGGCGGTCGCACCAGCGAGGTCAACAACACCGACGCCGAGGGACGCCTCGTCATGGCCGACGCGATGGCCTATGCCGTGGCCGAGCTCAAGCCCGACGTCCTCGTCGACATCGCGACCCTGACCGGTGCGATGAAGGTCGCGCTCGGGCAGGGGACCGGCGGCTACTTCGCCAACAACGAACCCCTCGCCGGCCTGCTCGCGGAGGCGTCCGCCTTCTCGGGCGAGCTGCTCTGGCGGATGCCGCTCGTGGCCGACTACGAGGAGCGGGTCAGCTCCAAGGTCGCCGACGGCGACAACGCCGCCGGCGGTGCGGGCGCGATCACGGCGGCCCTCTTCCTCCAGCACTTCGCGGGCGACGTCCCGTGGGCGCACATCGACTTCGCCTCCATCGCCGAGGCCCCGGCCGAGCGCTACGAATGGACCCAGGGCCCGACCGGCTTCGGTCCGCGGCTGCTGCTCGCCTGGCTCGGCTCGCAGGCCCCGCTGGCAGGGATCGTGTGATGTTGGGGCTGACCGTGCGGTGGTCGTTGTCGGCGGCCGGGACCGGTGTCGACGAGGAGCTTGCGGCGTACGTCGCGGACACGTCCCACGCACGCTTCACCGGCATGGCCGGGCTCCAGTTCAAGACGTGGCGTACGGCGCCCGGCGAGTGGTTCGAGGGCTGTTACGTCTTCGCGTCCGACGAGGCACGCACCGAGTTCCAGACCACCTTCACCGCCGGTGCCGCCGACTCCGCCGTCTCCCAGATCGTCGGTTCCTCGCCGATCCTGATCGAGCCGTGCGACATCGTCGCGATCGCCGAGGGCTGGGAAGGCTTCACCGCGACCCCGCGCGCCTGAGACCTCAGGTCTCCGGAGTCCAGACCTTCTTCGCGACCAGCAGACCGTCGCCGACCGGGAGCAGGACGGGCACGAGCGAGTCGTTCTCGGCGACGGTGCGGCCGAGCTCGCGGATCGCGACGGTCTCTTCGTCACGCTGGGCGGGGTCGGCGACCCGGTCGTGCCACAGCGCGTTGTCGAACGCCACCACCCCTCCGGGGCGGAGCAGCCGCAGCGCCTCGGCCAGGTAGGCGGCGTACTCCCGCTTGTCGCCGTCGCAGAAGACGAGGTCGTAGTGGCCGTCGGTCAGGCGGGGGAGCACGTCGAGGCCGGCACCGGCGATGGTGCGGGCCCGGTTGGCGGGAATCCCGGCGTCGTTGAAGGTCTCCTTGGCGAGTCGTTGGTGCTCGGCCTCGATGTCGACCGTGGTCAGCACGCCGTCCGAGCGCATGCCGCGGAGCAGCCACAGTCCCGAGACACCGGTCCCGGTGCCGATCTCGACCACGGCGCGGGCGTCCAGCACGGAGGCCAGGAAGCGGAGGGCGGCGCCGCCACCGGAACCGATCGGGGCGACCCCGACCTCCTCGGCGCGGGCACGCGCAGCCGCCAGGATGTCGTCCTCCGCCACGAACTCCTCGGCGTAGGTCCAGCTCGCGGGCTTGATCGGGGTGGTGATGATGATCCTCCTGGAGACGAGACACGCGGATGCTTGACGCGTGGCAGCGACTCTATCGCTCCCGGCCGGGACTACGGGGAACACACGAGGCCACCCGTCCGTTGTCCACCACGAGTCGCAAACCCAGCCAGGTTCGTGGCGGTTTCACAGGGTCCTCTCAGGCCCGGTCCCTAGGTTGAGGAAGGTCAGAACACTGTTCGGTCAGCAACTCAGACGCCAAGGGGCACCGGTGATGGATCAGAGCGAGGCCACCGTCGGGGTGCCGACATGGGACGAGGTCGTCGAGAACCACTCCGACCGCGTCTTCCGCCTTGCCTATCGCCTCACCGGCAACCGCCCCGACGCCGAGGACCTGACGCAGGAGGTCTTCCTCCGGGTCTTCCGCTCGCTGGACACCTACACGCCCGGCACCTTCGAGGGCTGGCTGCACCGCATCACCACCAACCTCTTCCTCGACGGCGCCCGCCGCAAGCAGCGGATCCGCTTCGACGCCCTCTCCGACGAGAGGGCCGCGCGCCTCGAGAGCGCGGACGTCGCGCCCGAGACGTCGTATGCCGACCAGCGCTTCGACGACGACATCGAGCTCGCCCTCGCGACCCTGCCGCCCGACTTCCGGGCCGCGGTCGTGCTGTGCGACGTGGAGGGCCTGACCTACGAGGAGATCGCGGAGATCCTCGACGCCAAGCTCGGCACCGTCCGGTCCCGGATCCACCGTGGCCGCGCGATGCTGCGCCGCGCGCTCGCGCACCGCGCGCCCACCCAGGGGCGCGAGCGCTACGCCGGCCCGGTCCTCGGCTCCGACGCTGCGGGGCAGGTGTCGTGATGCACCTCGGGTCGCGGGTCAGCGCACTCCTCGACGGGCGGTTGCCGGCCGCGGAGGAGGAGCGCGCGTGGGCGCACGTCCACGAGTGCCACCCCTGCCGCGACCTCGTCGAGCGCGAGGGCTGGGTCAAGACCCGGCTGGCCGGGCTCTCCTTCGCCGACCGCACGGAGTGCGAGGCACCCGACCGGCTCAAGCACTCGCTGCTCGCCGCCGCGGGCTGTGGCTCAGCCCTGACCCCGTCGCAGTTCCCGACGGCAGCCCTCGGTGTCCGGGCGCGGCACCGCTCCCTGATCGCGATCGGCGGCGGCGCCGCTGGTGCGGCCGTCGTCGGAGTGCTCGCCCTCGGCGCGGCCGGTACGCCCCAGTTCGAGCGCAGGGCTCCGATCAGCGACCTCACTCGACCGACCCAGACCTCCACGCCGTCGGTCATCGACCGGACGGCCGACCCGGCGACCGGGCGCGGCCCCAAGCGGCAGCGCTTGGCGCGCCAGGACACCCCGCAGGGCGACCTCACCTCCCACGTCGTGGTGGCGCGCGAGGCGCCGCGGGTGACAATGGCTCCGTGAGCGACCAGACGTCCGGCCCCAACCCACCCGAACCCACCGTCGAGCCAGACGTCCGGCCCGACATCGAGGTCGCCGTGCCCCATGACGCTGTGCTGCGGGAGCCGGACGCGGAGCCCACGCAGCCGATCACCGGCGCCGGCTGGACGTCACCGTCCGACTCGCACCCGACGTCTGCCCCGGCGGCGCCGCCCCCGCAGCCGGCTCCTCAGCCGTCCCCGATCCCGCCCCAGCAGTCGCCGTGGGGTCCGCCCGTCGACCACCAGTCGGTGGGTCGGCCGGCCTACGCACCGTCCGCGCCGACGACCTCGATGCCGCTGAGCCGCGCCGACGCGCCGCGCGGGCGCGTGCCCGGCTGGATCTGGCCGGTCGTGGCCGTGCTTGCGCTGCTGGTGGGCCTGATGGGCGGCTTCCTCGGTGCCCTGGGCTACGACCGCTGGGACGGCCGCGCTTCGACGTACGACGACGGGCTGGCTTCCGTACAGACGCAGGACGTCGCTCCGCTCGACGCGGACAACGGCTCGATCCCGGCCGTCGCGCAGGCGCTGCTGCCCAGCACCGTGCAGATCATCGCCGCGTTCCAGGGCGACGACGAGGGCGCCACCGGTTCAGGCTTCGTGCTCGACCGTCAGGGCCACATCGTCACCAACAACCACGTCGTGCAGTCAGCGGCCGAGGATGACGGCCCGATCAAGGTGGTCGACTTCGAGGGCGTTCGGCACGAGGCCACGGTGGTCGGTCGCAGCCCTGTCTATGACCTGGCCATCTTGAAGATCGACGACGCCGACGGCCTCGAGCCGGCCGCGCTGGGCGCGTCGCTGGTCCTTCACGTGGGCGACCCGGTCGTCGCGTTCGGCTCGCCGCTCGGCCTGAGCCAGACGGTGACCTCGGGCATCGTCAGCGCGCTCAACCGCCCGGTCACCACGGGCGAGGAGGACAACATCTCGTCCTACATCAACGCGGTGCAGACCGACGCCGCGATCAATCCCGGCAACTCGGGTGGCCCGCTCGTCAATCTCGCCGGCGCGGTGGTCGGGGTCAACTCCGCCATCGCGACCACGGGCGGTGGTGGTCTCGCGGGCGGCGGCGCGGGCAACATCGGGGTCGGCTTCGCCATCCCGATCGAGCAGGTCCGGACCACGGCGGACCAGATCCTCAAGAGCGGCGAGGCGCAGTATCCCGTGATCGGCGCCGAGGTCCGCACCGGTGGCTCCGCTTCCGTGGGCGCCCTCATCACCGAGGTCACCAAGGACGCTCCGGCCGAGGACGCGGGTCTGTTGAAGAACGACGTCGTGACCGAGGTCGACGAGCTGCCGGTCACCGACGGCATCGCACTGATCGTGGCCATCCGCACTCACCAGCCCGGCGAGACGATCGAGTTCACGGTGGTGCGCGGCGGGTCGGAGAAGACCGTGAAGATCACCCTCGGCGGCGAGGTCGGCTGAGCCGGTCGAGGATCAGCTGTCGCCGCCGCCGGCGTCGCTGTCCACGAACGGGTGGTCCAGGACGAAGGTCTTGGTCTCGTCGTACATCCGCTCGATGAACTTCTCCAGCTCCGAGCCCTCCACCCGCCACTGCCCGCGGCCGCCGATCTTGATGGCGGGCAGGTCGCCACGTCGCACGAGGGCGTAGACCTGCGCGCTCGAGGTGTTGAGCACCTCAGCCACGTCGGCCAGCGTGAGGAAGCGGGGGGAGGCCATGGCGAACATCGTGCCACTGGGGACCCCGACGAGGGTACGCCGCCTCGCGACCTGTGGAGAACTCACGATCCTTCGCTGCAGTTGTGGACAAGCACTCGTCCGGAAGCGTGTCTGAGGCCATGATGATCGGGTGTCTCGGACTCACGCTGCCATCGACGCGCCCACCGCCATCCGTGCCCAGCCCGCGGGCTGGCGCGATCCCCGGCTCTGGATCGGGATCGCGATCGTGGCCGTCTCGATCATTGCCGGCGCCCGCATCCTCGGGGCGGGCGACGACTCGGTGACCGTCTGGGCGGCCGCGCGTGACCTGGCGCCGGGCGACACGGTGCGCGCGGACGACCTCGTGTCCATCTCCGTGAGGTTCGCCGACAGTACCGACCTGGACCACTACCTGCTGACCTCGTCGACGCTGCCCGAGGACCTGCGGCTGACCCGGGGCCTGGGCGTCGGTGAGCTGGTGCCCGCCGCCGCCCTCGGATCCAGCGAGGGGGCCGACACGGTGATCGTGTCCCTGGCGTTCCCGCCCGAGCTGATCCCGACCAACATCGGCGCGGGTTCGGTGATCGAGCTGCTGGTGATCCCCGACGACAACGCAGGCAACGCCGAGGCGCAGACCGGTGAGCCGACCACGGTGCTCTCCGATGTGGTCGTCATCGACGCCCCGTCCGCCACCGACTCGTTGGGCAGTGTCAGCCGCGGCCGTCAGCTGGTGCTGGGGATCCCCGAGGCGGAGTCCGACGCGTTGACCGAGATCCTGGCCGCCAGCGAGGACCAGCGCGTGCGCGTGCTCGTCCGCGGCTGAGGGAGGTCGAGGAGATGATCTGCGTCCTGATGATGGCGTCGGGCGCCAGCTGGGAGTCGGAAGCGCTCGCCCGGCTGACGAAGGCGGGCGGCGTCGTCGTGCTCAAGCGCTGTGTCGACGTCGACGACCTGCTCGCCACCGCCACCAGCGGCCAGGCCGACGTGGCCGTCGTCGGGCTCGATGCGCCCGGACTCGACACGTCCTCGGTGTCACACCTGCGGAGGTACGCCGTCCGGCCGGTCGCCGTCGCCATGGCCGACGTCGACGACCTCGACGTCCGCTCCCGGGCCGAGCGACTGGGGATCACGGCTCTGGTGGCGGCCGACGACCTCGACTCGCTGGCCGAGGTGGTCTCGAGGGTGGATGACATCTCCGACACGCGCGTCCGCGATGGCGACGACCTGCCGGTTGCCGCCGCCGTGCCCACCGACGAGCATCGGATCGTCGCGATCTGGGGTCCGGGCGGAGCGCCGGGCCGCACCACGCTCGCCGTCTCGGTCGCGGCCGAGCTCGCCCGTCGTGGGAGTCCGACAGTGCTGGTCGATGCCGACCCATACGGGGGCGGGGTGGCCCAGCAGCTGGGCATCCTCGATGAGGTGTCCGGGCTCCTCTCGGCAGCCCGGCTGGCCGGGGCGGGCCAGCTCGGCGACCGCTTCGCCTCCACCACGCGTGCCGTCGGCGACCACCTGAGCGTGATCACCGGCCTTCCTCGCGCCGACCGGTGGATCGAGGTGCGGGCGACCCACCTGGAGTCCGTGCTGGACCGGGCCGGCGACGTGGGAAATGTGATCCTCGACACAGGGTTCTGTCTCGAGGACGATCCTGGCGGCGACTTCGGCGCCAGACCTGCACGCAACGCCATGACCCTGACGGCACTGGCGAAGGCCGATGAGATCGTCGTCGTGGGCGCCGCGGACCCGGTCGGCCTGTCGCGGCTGGCACGCGGTCTCGTGGACCTGCGGGAGGTGACCGGCGGAGCGCCGGTCCGGGTGGTCGTCAACCGCATGCGCCCCGGTCTGGGCTGGTCGGAGCGTGAGATCGCCGGCATGGTCGAGGGCTTCTCCCGCGTCTGTGGCCTGCACTTCCTGCCCGACGACCAGTCCGCGACCGATCGCGCGCTCATCGCGGGCAGGTCGTTGGTCGAGAGTGGTGACGGCCACCTCGTGCGCGCACTTGGCGCAGTGGTGGACGCGATCTTCCCGGCGTCGCTTGACGGTGAGGCGCCGCGCCGCGGGCGTGTCCGCCGCCGATTTGCGCGACTTTGAGGATTCGGCCACATCGCGTCCTGCCTGCTACGAAGATGGTCCCCCCGCAACCATTTTGATCAAGGACCCCCCCGTCATGATCGTTATCCGCGCGCGCTC